>LUZL01000087.1 GCA_001603615.1 Bacteroidales bacterium Bact_20
CTTAGGTTTTACAAGCAAAGAAAAGCTAAAATCTTGATAAGACTCTGCAGATGTGAAAAGGCTCTCTTCAAATAATTGTGGGAAATATGCTTTAAGAAATTCTTGAATAGCTTCATCAATAGTAGAAAAATTTATTAGACCTATCAAATCAAAATCTAAAATATCTGATTTGATATTAATATTTTTAACATTATCATCCAAGTTGCTTATTTTCAATAATAATGAGTCCATTGTTCCAAATAGCTTACCTTCATTGTAGCTAAGATTTCTAATAGATAGATATCCCAGCATATTATCTATATCACTACCAGTAATATATGCATTAATTTGGGCAGAAATATTTGATGTATTTTCATTCCTAGCGACCTGAAGAGTATTCATATTTATATTTACCGCATTCAGATCTAACTCAATAGAACTCAGTGTTTTCCCATATTTTGCATTAGCTATTAGATCTAATCTCATATTAGGATCTAAAGAATTAATTTTAGTATAATAATTAGAATCTAATTTTTCTACAGTACCATTTATTTGTGATAATTCTATACCAGAGATTAAAATTTTATTAATATCTATATTAACATTTGCAGACAAAGTAGACAGGTTAATTTTATTTACATTTAAATAACTAACATTAAAATTTAGATTACCATCCAAATATTGCAGTGGATTTCCTGGAATATTTATTTCTTCAAAATTAAAATTAGTAAAGATTGATTTACCAGAATAAGAACCATTTTGACCTTTGATACTAATCAATAAATTTTCATCAGGATTATCTAATGCTAATTCAAAATTAATAACATCAGCTAAGCCTATGCCATCTGCATTAACTGATAACGAACTGATAAATGGTAAATGTATATTAGTAGGTAAAATACTTTTGCCCTTAACGGTGATAGCACTTATATCTTCTTTATTAATATTTTTACCTTTAATAGCTAAAGAATATTGCATATTTTGAAAATCAACTACATCTTTCATCCAAAAATCTACATCCAATATAGAAGATTTACCAATAATAAGTTTCAAATTATTAGAACGCAAATCATTAGCATATCCATTCACTGAACCATATAATCTAACAGGGACATAGACACCTCTTACTTCAGGTGCAAAAAAACTAATATCTACAAAAGACAATTTTGATGGTCTGAAATACATATTCATCTCTACAGAATCAACAAAAGATTTAAAAGAATTGAAAGAGTTATAATTAAAAATCATATCAGCATTCAAATATGAATTAGGAGTAGTAATATGGGCATTTCTCATAGAGAAAGAGTTATTATTTATACTAAAATCACAATCTAAATGCTTGAGGCTCATCCCATATTTCTCTTTAGTAGAGAGTGAATTTATTTTAACATTTATATTAATATTATCTGTCATTTTAAAATCAGTAATCCAGAGATTTAAATCAACGAACTCCATCGCTTGATAATTAAAAGTACTATCATAGACTGGAAAATTCTCATCAATATATTTAATAGTTCCATGGTTAATTTTTAAATTTTTAATAATAATAAGAGGAGTATTTGATTTTTTTTCTCTATTTCTAGAAAAGTATTGAGAAATATAATTAATGTTTAAAACAGTATCTCCCTCGTATGTTCGCATATTCATGTATGGACGCTCTATAATAGCATCTTTGAAATCCATACGAAAAGGTTTACTAAAAGGATCAATATTTCCAATTTTTACTTTCATATAAGGAACTCCAAATAAAATGCTATCTTTCTGATCATACATGTATACATCTATTAGCTCTATATTAGTAAAAGTATTAAATTTAATTTGTCCAATTTCAAACTTAGCATTTAAATTATTTTGCCACCAATTTTCGAAAATATTAATCAAATAACTCTGAGTAATAGGAGCTTTAAGAGTAACTAATAGTAAAGCAGGCATAGCAAATATTAACCATACAAATATTAAAATTATATTTTTAAAAATTTTTTTACTTTTGTGTAAAGACATAATTATGACTTTAATAGTAATGGGGATAGAAAGCAGCTGTGATGAGACATCTGTAGCTATATTGAGAGATGATGTACTTATTAGTAATATTACTGCAACACAGGAAGTTCATGCTTCCTATGGAGGAGTGGTACCAGAGCTGGCATCTAGAGCTCATGCACAAAACATTATTCCAGTAATTCATTCATCTCTTAAATATGCAAATTTACAAAAAAAAGATGTAAATGTAGTAACATATACTTTAGGGCCAGGACTAGTAGGCTCTTTAATGGTAGGAATAAGTTTTGCTAAATCATTTGCACAAGCACTAAATATACCTATAGTAGCGGTAGATCATTTATACGCACATATTTTTGCTTCGTTCATTCAATTTCCAAACGAGAAACATCCAGTTCCTGAATTTCCATTTTTATCACTTACTGTTTCAGGAGGCCATACTCAACTATTAAAAGTAAATGACTTCAATGATATAGAGATAATAGGCGAAACAATAGATGATGCTGCAGGTGAAGCTTTTGATAAAGCAGCTAAAATATTAGGATTACCATATCCTGGTGGTCCAATGATTGATAAATTAGCTCATAGTGGAGATCCTCATCATTTCAATTTTACTAAACCCAAAGTCCCTGATTTTCAATTCAGCTTTAGTGGATTAAAAACTTCCCTACTCTATCTTGTGAGAGATAATCTAAAAAAAGATCCAAATTTTATAGAAAAATATAAACAACATCTAGCCGCTAGCTACCAGAGAACAATAGTAGAAATATTAGTAGAAAAAACTCTAAAAGCCGCAGAAAAATATGGACTAAAACATATAGTATTAGCTGGAGGAGTGTCAGCTAATTCAGAATTAAGACAAACATTTATAAATTCTGGTAAAGAATTAGGTTATAAAATTTATATTCCTCCCATCAATTTAACGACAGATAATGGAGCTATGATAGCATTTTTAGGAAAAATATTATATGAGAGAGGTATAACTAGTTCACTAGATGCTAAACAATATGCTACAGGAGAGAGAAAATAATTTGTTATTAATTAAAATTTTCAAGAGGGGTTAGATATTAAACAAAGATAATAAAAAATAGAGGAGTATAGAGGTATTAAAAAGTATCAAATTTTTGTTATACTTAACAATAGTTAATTATATATTTGTGACACTAATTCTCTGTACTTGTCCCACGCCCACCTATCGTGCGATGATAAGTTTAGTAATCTGCCAATGTCTGGTTCTATCAAATCTTTCAAGTACTTATTTGTTATCACAAACCACATCAAGTAGCTTTGCAAGTATTTAGTAGCTACACCATGAAATCTACACAACCACACATTGAAATCTTTTATTTTTTCCTCTACTATCTTTACACTGTAAATGCCACGTTTCACTTGTCTTTTGTTTACTATCACCTTTTTACTTTTTAAACTCTTAACACCTTTTTTGAACTCTTTCTTGGGCTTTACACATACTAGATTCTTATCTGATATTCTATTCTTTAGCTCGTCTTTTAATTGCTCATTTTTTACTTTCTTCTCTCCAACTTGTTTAAAAAGCAAATTACCTTCTCTGTCAGTAACTACTAATACAGCAACTTTGGGGTGTTTCTTCTTACGTGCACGCTCATATTCTTCTAA
>LUZL01000088.1 GCA_001603615.1 Bacteroidales bacterium Bact_20
AAAGAATATTTAAAATCATTAAAGTAGCTTAAAACTATAATTGAATGTAGTGAGGATCTAATGAATAAAAAAACGATAATTGTTTCAGCATTTGCTCCTTTTGGTGGGGAGACCATTAATCCAACAGAATTAATATTAAAAAAACTTCCCGACTATGTTGGGGAAGTAGAAATCAAAAAAATATATTTACCTGTTGAATTTATTATAGCACCAAAGATTTTAATAGACGAATATGATAAGAGTAATGCTAAAGCTGTTATTATGCTTGGCCAAGCTGGTGGAAGAGATAAAATCACAATAGAAGCTATAGCTAAGAATTTAATGAATGCTAAAATTAGTGATAACTCTGGTTACAAACCTACTAACTTAGAAATTGTTAAAGAGGGAAGAGACGCGTTAAATGCAACTTTACCAATTGAAGAGTTAATAAGTGAAGTAGAAAAAATAAATATCAAAGTCTCTAAGTCAGAAGATGCTGGTAGTTATGTTTGTAATTGTCTAATGTATGGAATGCTTAACCATAATAAGGGAGAGGTTCCAACAGGTTTTATCCATGTGCCATTTATTAAAGAACAAGGCAAAACTCCTTATATGGATCTAATTGATGAATATAATGGAATAGTAACTATTGTTAGTTATATAGCATCTATAATTTAATAACAAAATAAAATCGCTTAGGTTTCCCTAAGCGATATTTTTTATTTCATTAAGCTTAAATCATCAAAGATGATGTAGCCACCACCAACATTATCGTTGAAGTTAAACATTACCCACATCAATGTTTGGTTAGTAAATGGAGTTGAACCTTTAATAAATTGATTGAAGTTTAGAGTAAATACTCCTTCCTTTTTATCTTGGAAGTTTAGAGTGTAGCTATAAGTATTATATCCAGTATCAGCTAGTTGGATAATTAATTCACCTTTGTAATTAGAGAAGTCAGCATAGAATTCCATCTTAGTCATTCCTGCTCCTTCACCTGGGTTAAGTTTAAAGATGAATTGTTGCCAGCCTTGACCAGCTGAAGTAATCTTTACACCTTTATCAATTAATTCACAAGTAAGACCTGCATGAACACTCATTGATGATTCAATGTAACTTGTTAGAGCTTTTTGATCTTTGAAATCAAAGTTACAAACAACAAGTTTACCATCATCTTTTAGATAGAAGACAAAGCCAGTGTTTGTGGCATCAGTTGAGCCAAGTTCATTTTTGGCAGTTGCCTTAATATAGTAAGGTTTTCCTTTTTCAAATAAGTCTTTATTAACTATAAATGATGTTTCTTCTTGCTCTTTAGAGTATATTGGAGTTGTATCATTTTCTTTAGTTATTAAAACATTATAGCTATTTGCAAATAAAGCAGCTGATAAAGTGATTATAATATCAGTTTCGCCTTCAGTAACATTAGAGATTAAGAAGCTTCTTGGACTTGATCTATCAACATTGATAAAACGTGCTTCACATAGATCAAATGTAGCTTCACCTTGAGCTTCAACCATTACTTCAACATAGCTAATCTTTTGAGGATCGAAGATGTTGTTTTGTTTATTGTACATAACAATAAAGTCACCAGCATCGATTTCAAAAGTCTTTTTACCAACAAAATCATCCACAACTTTATAGCCCCAGATTTCATAACTATCACCTTCGACGGCACGAATAGCAATTGATGCACCGCTATTTGTTCCAATTAAAGTGAATCTAAAGCCTTGAGGTTTGTAACTAATTGCACCCCATTTATCAAGTCTTACAGAGCCATATCCTTTACCATCTTTAGTCTTTTTGATTCTTAAATTGCCATCAACAAGTGAGATTTCCATCTTAGATCCATCTGGATGGAAAGTATATTTGTCAGTTGAATCGTAGTCAAATAAGTCAATATTTGTATTATAATCATCGGTTCTAAATGGAGTAATTGCGAAGTTGTCTTTATTGAAGACACTGACAAATGGACTCTTGCTGAAACCATATTTAATATAGACTGGACTTTCAACTTTATCGCTACTTGCCACAATTCTACCGTCTTGAACGACGGCGTTTGCTTCGTGATATTTTCCGTCTTCACCGGCTAAATATAGGCCAGTAATCTTGCCCATAACCTTTAAGCCTTCCGCGTTATTAAGTTCAATATAAACTTTATTACCAATAACAGTATGAGATTTGTATGATGGACCTTCGCTGTAGTAGTCTTTACCATATACTACAGAACAAATTGATTTAGATACACGTTCACAAATGTAGCGTTTTGCAGCTGGGTGAATGTATGTTGGGTCACCATTATCGCATATTGAGATGAAGTAAGCATTGCTATCTTCGCTACATGCTTTAGCTTGACTTTCTCTAACGTATGAGAAATCAAAGTTATTTCCGTTGTCACCATCGTAACAAGCAAGGCCGATTACAAAGAATGGTAGATTTGGTGAATTAAATAAATCACGATAATTCTTAAATAGCGCTAATAATAAATCTTTATATTCACAGCCACTAGCTGAGTTATTACATCCTTGATACCAAACAACACCACTTAGTTTAGTTCCACGAAGTGGATAAACCATAGCATTATAGTGAAGATATTTAGTTGAACAACTTCCTTGATAATATTCAGGTCCCATCCAGTTAGCGATATTAGTATCGCCTTGGTAGGCAGTTACGATTCCAATTGGCGTTTCACTCATAACTTCAACTCCAAGGAATGATCCTGTCATTGTGGCAATGGCGCTAAATGCACCAACATTAGCGCTATCTGGTTTGAACCAACGACCGTTTTTAACACTGTTTTGTTTTGTTGTGGAAGTTGTAATATCTTGACAATAGAAACGAATCTTAATCTTAGTTAAGTTTTCAACATCAGCTCGCTTGTAGTCAGAACTTGATGTAGGCCATTGCATATTAGATTGACCACTGAATAAATATACATCACCAAATAAAACATCTTTGATTTGTTTAGTTTTACCGATGTTATTAGTAACTAAAATATCAACTGCGTCAAAAGAAGCAGATCTTTCTGGTAATACTACTTCAAAATAACCATCGCTATTTGAGAATCCAAAGTAGCTATCATCGTTAATAGTTACCGCAATTACTTGATTCTTAGGAGCAAAGCCGGAAACAACATTATCAGTGTTTCTTTGAATAACCATGCCATCAGAATAAGGATTTAATAAAGTAATAGCAGTGTTATCTTCTTTATATGACTTAACTGTCTTAAAGTCTAAAGTCTTTTCTTTACCACTTTCTTTATCAGTTACTTTGAAAGTGTAACTTGTATCAGTGTTTAATGCACTATCTACTTGGTAATAAGTTTTATTTGTTTCAAGTTCTTTAACTACTTCGCCATTAGCTAAAAGCTTAATTAAATAAGTTGAATTATTACTATTATTCCAAGTAAATGCTGGATTGATACAAGATAATCCATCAATTAACCCTTCAATTTTAATTTCAAAGTCTTCCATAAGCTTCTCCATTTTCGCATATAAATTCATTTCACCTAATTCAAAATACTTATCAATATCACTTTCATTAAAAGGATTTGTAAGTTCACTATCTAAATACCAACCGATGAAATTAAATCCATCGCTATTATATTTTAATAGATTGATTTCATTGACATATTCTTCAATATGAACGATGTCAACATCATCATAGTATGTGATAGTGACTCTTTTTTCATCTTTCTCTTTGCCACACCCTATAAAGGTAAAAGTAAACAAAGAAATGAGTAAAACAAGCCATATTTTTTTCATTTTAATGTGCCTCCATGATTTTATTTTAACACTAAATATGATTTATCGCAATTTGATATCAATAATATTAGATTTATACTAGCTTTTTATACAAAAATGTTTCTTAAAGTTAACTAAAAAGTGGTATAATAAAATAGATGAAGTGCGACTAGATGCCGTAAATTAGAAAAATATGATTGATTTAAGCAATATTTTCGTCCATGGACGATATCTTTTTGATGATTTTTTACATATTTATAATACCGCTAGTGGTATAGAGTTTAATGCTTCAACAAAAAAAGTTTTGGTAAGAATGAAAACGATTTCTAACCAAAAGAGTGAAGCTTGGATGAAGCTAATTATTGATAATGATTTCA
>LUZL01000089.1 GCA_001603615.1 Bacteroidales bacterium Bact_20
AGCTAAAGACAATGTAAAAAATGGTGGTGGACCATTCGGAGCTGTAATAGTAAAAGATGGTGAAATCATCGCTAAAGGCACCAATAGGGTTACTGCTAATAATGATCCTACTGCTCATGCAGAGATAGTAGCCATCAGGCAAGCTTGTGAGGTATTGAATGATTTCCAATTGAAAGACTGCGTCATCTATAGTAGTTGTGAACCATGTCCTATGTGTCTGGGAGCAATTTACTGGGCTAGACCTAAAAAATTAGTTTTTGCTGCTAATAAATTTGATGCTGCTAATGCAGGATTTGATGATTCTATGATCTATGATGAAATTAATTTACCTTATGGTGATAGACTTTTAGAAACAGTGAATTTACGAATAGATGAATCTCTCCAACCTTTTATTTTGTGGATGTCTGAAAATAATAAAAAAACATATTAAAATTAAAATAGGCATTGAAGTTTTTAATGACAAATGTCCTAATATAAATATAAATATGGCTTCTAATTACAAATAATTTTTCATTCAGACAATAAATATGAATAGAATAATATTATTTATTTTTATTTTATTTTTTATAATATCATGTAATATTGATAATAAAAATGATGGAAGGTTGGCTAATCATGAAAGTCAAAATAGTGTTAATAGTTTTATATTAAACGATGATATAATTAGAGAATTTAATAAATATGTAGATGAAATGAATTTTGATGATTCTATTATATATGCTATTGAATTTTTTAAAGATAATTATAACATTTCTAATAAACTTGATACATTTGTTGATATTTCATTTAATTATTGTGATAGGAATCCAGAAGGGTATAAAGGTGTATTATTTATAAATAATAATGTAGTTGCGATATTTGATAAAAATGATATAGGAGCTGATTTTTATGATAAAAAATATATTTATTATGTACCATATGAAAAACTAAAATGTAAAAATGAGAAATACATTATTTCAACTTTGCTTAAATTAACCAAGGGGAAGTTTAATGAAAGTTGGCTATAATAATATTATTTTTTCCGATTACGGAATTAGATCCTTAATAAATATTACGAATTAAAAAGTTTTATAGCTAAAAATCCATTTTTTTCAAAAGATACAGTAATAGATATAACAACATATAGAGTTTTTACAGATCCTATTGGTGCCACTATTATTGTAAGAATAATTAACAATGATAAACTGATAACCATTACATGGCAAGATGGGAAATGCAAAGAATTAGAAAAATGCATAGATATGATGAATGATTTAATACCAAAAGAAAGACGTGATATGTTCAAGATATATTATAAATATTTAATTCCAGAAAATAAGTAATGTATATTATCCATACATAGCATCTTGTCCCATCCGCATTGGAAAATTATTTAACATAAAACAAGTAAGCAGGGTTGGGTAAAAGGGTTTACACTGTTTGAGCAAGCTTTAACTTGCGAGTTTGTAAACCCCAAGAGGTGATTGCGTATGTTTTATCAAATCATCTCTCTAGCGGAGATTTTTTTGTTACTTTTTTGTGTAGCTGACAAAAAAGTAAATATTATAAATATTCATTAAATTTTATACTTATACGTTAACAATAATAATTTAGTTATTTCCTAAACGCTTGATTCTATAAACTATTATTAACTATACACCTGTTTCAAAAATTTTATTTTTATAGCTAATTTAAAATTAATAAGATTAATTTTAATTAATTTATTTAATTATTATTTGTAAATTTGTAATAAAAAAATGGAAGAGCTATACTTGATAAAGCAGAGATTTGGAATTATAGGTAATTCCCCATATCTAAATCATGCTATTGAGGTCGCTGTACAAGTAGCTCCTACTGATTTAACTGTTTTAATCATTGGAGAGAGTGGCACAGGTAAAGAATTTTTCCCCAAAATTATACATTCTTATAGTGCAAGGAAACACGGACCATATATAGCTGTAAATTGTGGAGCTATCCCAGAAGGTACCATAGATAGCGAGCTTTTTGGCCATGAAAAAGGTTCTTTTACTGGAGCTATTGATTCTAGAAAAGGATATTTCGAAGTTGCAAACGGTGGCACTATTTTTCTGGATGAGGTAGGTGATTTGCCACTTTCTACACAAGTACGTCTACTACGCGTTTTAGAAACTGGTGAATTTATGCGTGTAGGTTCTAGCAAAGTTATGAAAACTGATGTTCGTGTAGTAGCTGCTACTAATGCTAATCTGCAAGATGCTATTGCTAAAGGAAAATTTCGCGAAGATCTTTTTTACCGATTGAGTACTATTCCTATTTATATTAGACCCCTAAGAGAAAGAAAAGAAGATATATCACTTTTATTCCAAAAGTTCTCTACCGATATTGCCGAAAAATATCACGTCCCACCTATAAAATTAACTAACGACGCTATGGATATGTTAATTAATTATAAATGGCCTGGCAATATTAGACAATTAAAAAATGTAGCTGAGCAAATGACTATTATAGAAAAAAGTAGAGATATAGATGCACATACTTTGCAAAAATATTTACCTGAAGTGAAACCAAATCTTCCTGTTCTTTTTTCTGATTTTTCTGATGCTGACAATCTCAATGAACGAGAGTTGATTTACAAATATCTAATTGATATGAGAAGAGATTTGAATGAAATAAAAAAAATAGTTTTTCAATTTATTCTAAACAATAAAAATTCTGAAGAAGCTCCATATACTGCCAATAAAGAAATTACACCCCCACCATTACCTATTAAACTATCAGATCAACAAATTCATAATCCTATTCACGATAGTAACACTATTATAGCTAATAGCAAAAAAGATGATGATACTGATGTGGTATATTTATTAGAAAATGATAAAAATAATGGTAATGTAGAATCCCTTTCATTAGAGGAAAAAGAAAAAGAATTAATTATTAAAGCTATTCAAAAGCATAATGGTAAACGAAAATTAGCTGCTGAAGAATTAGGTATTAGTGAGCGTACTCTATATCGCAAAATAAAAGAATATAATTTAGATGTATGAAATTCAAATATTTTTTATATTTATTTTTCTGCTTAATATTTTGCACTTCTTGTGTTAGATTTACCTTTTCTGGTGCTTCTATTCCCGAGGGAGCTAGAACTTTTAGTGTAAATTATTTTGTAAATAATGCATCTTTAGTAAATCCTA
>LUZL01000090.1 GCA_001603615.1 Bacteroidales bacterium Bact_20
CTCACACTATATAATTTAACCGATATAATGGAGGGCAACTTAGAAGAAATAATAGATGCCCTTCGCGTAGCAGAAAATACTGAAAAATTAAAAGCAGAAAAATCGTAAAATTTTATTATGACAAAAAAAGAATTACAAAAGCTTATTTTTTCTAAAAAATCAGTGTTATGTGTGGGATTAGATACAGATATTAGTAAAATACCTCCATCACTTGCAAGTAAATATGATACTGAAGCTATAGAAATTTTTAATAAAAAAGTAATAAATGCTACAATTAAATATACCATAGCATATAAAATTAATTTAGCTTTTTATGAAATATATGGTGCAGAAGGATACGAAATGCTGAGAAACACTATTGCTTATATTAAATCTCTTAATGAACCAGTATTTTTAATAGCTGATGGCAAAAGAAACGACATAGGTAATACTGCAGAGAAATATGCACAAGCATATTTCTCCGCACCTCTTGACTTTGATGCTATCACTATCAATCCATTAATGGGAAGAGATACATTAGATCCATTTCTTAAATTTGAAAATAAATGGATAATACCATTGGGGCTCACATCTAATCCTGGTGCACAAGATTTTTTATTAGAAAAGACTATAAATAATGAATATTTTTTTGAAAAAATAATGAAAACTTTATCTAGCGACATAAGTAGTGAAAAAATGATGTTTGTCGTCGGAGCTACTCAACAATCACTTTTACAGCATATCAGGCTAGCATTTCCAGATTACTTTTTCCTGATACCAGGCATTGGTGCTCAAGGGGGTAATTTACAAGATACTATTAAAAATACTTTAACGTCAGAAGGCAATATCCTTATAAATGTGTCAAGAGATATAATATATACTGATAATTCATCAGCATTTCAACAAAAAATTGAACAAAAAGCTAGAGAATATCAAGATATAATGGCTAGTTATTTATCTTGAACTTTACACTTTTATAATATCAAATAATGCCAGTTTAACATTTTTTACTTATTAGCTTAAAAAAAAAAGAAAAATTTAATATTTGAAAAATTTATATATTTTTGCATATTTAATTTTATTTTATGAAAAAAGCTTTAGTATATCTTTTTTTATTCAATGTGCTTAGTTTTGCATTTGCACAAAATTATTTAGTGGTTAATGTAAAAGTTGAAGATTCACAAAATCAGAGTAAAATTACTACTGCTGAGGTAACAATAGGGGAGATAAAAACAAATACTAATGAAGATGGTATTGCTTCATTTAGTATTTTACCTGGTATTTATGGATTATCTATAAATGCTTCTGGTTATCAACCTTATTATGATATTATAGATCTATTAACTGCTAAGGATACAACTATAGTAATTTCACTCACCAAAGGATTATCTCAGCAGCCTATTCAGCAAGAGTTAGCAAGAGAGCAAGAGCTAGAGATAGTAAATGATGACCTAGATAGGGGTGCATCATTAAATCCATTACTTTTAACTTCGAGAGATCCATATCTAAGTTTAGCTTCTTATAACTTGAGTGCTGGATCATTCTCTCCTCGTGGTATAGAGCGTGGTGGCTATGAATCATATATCAATCAAGTGCTACTCTATAATCCAGAATTAGATAGGGTTAATTATTCTGATATTAGTGGACTAAATGATGCTACACGATATTCAGATGATTCCTATGGAATAGAGCCACTATACATGAGTTTTGGAGATATTATGGGTGTATCTAATATTTTAGCTACTCCCTCTCGTATCAGGCTTGGACATCAGATCAGCTATGGTATTAGTAATAAATCATGGGAACATAGATTGATGTATACATATAATAGTGGTATCATGCAAAATGGGTGGGGCTTTGCAGCATCTTATTCTCATAGATATGCATATGATACATATGTCCCCGGTACCTGGTTGCAAGCTGATGCTTTCTTATTTTCAGCAGAGAAACGTTTCTCCGAACGTCATAGCTTGTCTGCCACTATTTTTGCTAGCCCACAAAAAAGAGCTTTAGCTTCTCCTACTGTTAAAGAAGTACAAGAATTAGTAGATAACCCATACTATAATCCAAACTGGGGAGTACAAAATGGTGAGAAACGTAATGCTAGAGTTAGAACAACCTTTAAACCTTATCTTATTTTAAATGATGAATATAAAATTAATGACAAACTAACATGGACAAATGCTTTTGGGTTTACTACGGGTATTTATGGTACTACTAGACTAAATTGGTATAATGCTCCAGATCCTAGGCCAGACTATTATAGATATTTACCTAGTTATCAAACAGATCCTCATATTGCAGAGATAGTTACTCAAAGATGGCAAAATGACATTAGTGTCAGTCAAATTAATTGGGATAAACTTTATCAAATTAATTATTTAGCAAATTTAGAAGGTAAATCTGCTAGATATATCATAGAGGAAGTACGTAATGATCCTACCTATTTCTATTATGCTAGCAATTTCAAATATACTTTTAATCCATCAAGTATTATCTATGGTGGATTACAAGCATATCATTACGAAACTCATAATTATAAAAAAGTCAACGATTTATTAGGTGCTAATTACTATTTAGATATTGATCAATATGCAGAAAGAGATTTCCCAGATAAACCAGAGATGCTTTATAATAATTTAGATGATCCTAATAGACAACTGTATGTAGGTGATGTTTTTGGTTATAATTATAAACTAAATACTAATGATGTAAGCTTATGGGCACAATATAAACAAACTTTGCCAAGGGTTGATTATTTTGTAGCTGGTAAAATAGGGTTTAACAATAAATATAGAAATGGTTTATATAGAAGTGGTAGATTTCCCGACAATAGTAAAGGGAAATCTGATCAAGTAAATGACCTTGTAGGTGGATTAAAAACGGGTGCTACATTTAAAATATCAGGTAAACATTACATAAAAGCTAATATGGCTGGTTTTACAAAACCACAATCTATATTGGACATTTTCCTTTCCCCATATAATAGTAATAGAATAAATACTGACATTACAGCACAAAAAGTTTTATCAGGGGATATAGGGTATCATTTTAATTTTAAGTTTTTACGAGGACGTATAACTGCTTATCAAACCTATATTTTAGATCATATGGATATGCGAGGTTTCTATCATGATGAATATAAAACCTATGTTTATATGTCTTTATCTAATATGGATGAATTGTATCAAGGAATAGAATTAGGATTAGAAGCTAATATAATACCAGATTTGTCTATTTCTGCTGCTGGTAATCTAGGTAATTACAGATATATTAGCAGATTTAAAGCAAACGTTAGCTTTGATAATCTCTCACGTCCAGATACCAGCTATACAGTTTATAGCAAAAATTTCTATATTCCTAATGTACCTCAGAGAGCTGGTAGTGTAGCGATTAATTATAAACCTAATTATTGGTGGTTTACTCTTGCTTTTAACTATTTTGATGAAATGTATATGGATTTCAATCCAGAACGTCGTACACAATTTGCTCTTAATAATTTAGGGCCTGATGATCCATTGATTAATGATATTATTGCTCAAAAGGAACTATCAAGTGGATTTACATTAGATTTCTCTGTTAGCAAATCTTGGATGATAAAACATAAATATCGTTTAGGTGTTAATTTCTTTATAAATAATATTTTAGACAATCAAAAGTTGGCCTTGTTTGCTTTTGAGCAATCTAGATTTGATTTTGATACCAAAAATATTGATAAATTTCCTCCTAAATACATGTATGCATATGGGAGGACTTACATGTTGTTAATAAAACTTAGTTTTTAATCAATAAAAAAATTAAATATATGAAACTTATAAAAAATTTTATTGTAATTGCGAGTATAGTGTTATTATTCGCAGGATGTGTGGACGACGACTTTGATGTGCCACCTATAAATATACCACGTGTAGATTTCGATGCTAATACTACCATAGCTGAGCTAAAAGCTATGTATAGTGGTGGTTTAGACAGCATAGACACTAATATCATAATTACTGGGGTAGTAGTAGCAAACGACGAATCAGGTAATTTCTATAAACAATTAGAAATACAAGATCATACAGGTGGTATAGAGGTTAGAGTAGATAGATACGATTTATATACTCAATATAAAGTGGGACAAAGAGTGTATATTAAATGTAAAGGATTATTCCTGGGTAATTATGGTGGTCTAGTGCAAATAGGTTATAAATATCAAGGGGCTATAGGCAGAATACCTGATGCTATCGTAGATCAACATATTTTCAGAGATAGCCTTCCAGGTACTCCACCTGCACCAATTAAAACAACTATCCCAGGATTAAATTCAGGTTATTTGAGTATGTTAATTCAAATAGACTCTGTACATTTTGCAGAGGTAGGTAGTAGATTTGCTGAAGCAAACGCTATAACCAATAGAACAATATTAGATAGAAATGGGCACACATTGACATTGAGAACATCTAATTATGCTAATTTTGCTTCAGAATTATTGCCAGCAGGCGAGGGAAGTATACGAGGTATCTTATCCATTTATAATGGCACATATCAATTGTATATTCGCGATCTAAATGATTTGGTCAATTGGAATGAAAATGCTAGTTTACCATTTTTAGAAACATTCTCTTCTAATCCTTTATCTAACAATACTTGGCTGACGTATAGTGCAGCTAGTAATAAAAACTGGACTTATAGCAGCTCTAATGGTAATCCCCCTGGTAGTATGGAAATGAATGGTTATGGTGCAGATGTGGCATCAGATGATTGGCTTATATCACCTGAATTTAATCTGACAAGTGCTACAGCAGCTTCATTAAAATTCGATTCATGGACACGATATAGTGATGCTGGTTTTCCACAACCTATGGGAATCTATATTTTGGAGAATTATTCTACTGGAGATCCTTTAGCAACAGCAACAGATATTAGCAGTAGATGTGCTATGCCAGCAGCTAATAGTCAAGTGTGGACATCTAGCGGCACTGTAAATATTTCCGATTTTGTAGGCAAAACAGTACGTTTAGCTTTCCGCTATAGATCTAGTGGTGCAACATCTTCCACATCTACTTTATGGAGAATAGATAATGTAGCTATAGATTTTTAATAAAAAGAAAACTATAATTAATAAAAAAGCTCGCCATCTGGCGAGCTTTTTTATTTGAAAAATAATTTTTTTTACTTTTGAACAGCACTACTAAGAGTAGAACCAGCTTTAAATTTCACAACTTTTTTTGCAGGAATTTTAATTGGTTTCCCTGATCTAGGATCTCTACCTTCACGTGCTTTTCTTTGTACTACTTCAAAGCTGCCGAAACCTACTAAGGTAACTTTGTCTTTTTTAGCTACTGCTTTTTTAACAGATGTCATGAAAGCATCTAATGCTTTTCTGGCTTCAGCTTTTGTCAAGCCGCTTTCTTTTGCCATTGCTGAAATTAATTCTTCCTTATTCATATTTTTTTGTTTTAGGGGTTGAATTTTACTAATGCAAAATTACATATTTTTTTTAATATGCAAATATATAGACATTTTTTATTAAGATATTTTACAAATATTATAAAATATGGTACTAAATAAATATTATAATAGACGTAATAGAGTAATATAAACTTAAATAGAATTTTATTATTTTAGTAAATTTGATTTATTTTGTCATAAATATTAAAAGAATGGAAGATTTAATTTCTAAAGCATTTGAAAATAGAGAGCTTCTAGAGGATGAAGAAGTTAAAAAAACGATATTTAGTGTCATTGAACAATTAAATAATGGAAAGCTACGAGTAGCAGAGCCTAATGGAGAAGATTGGGTTGTGAATGAATGGGTAAAGAAGGCTATATTATTATATTTTGCAATTACTAAAACAGAAAAAATAGAAATCGGTCCATTTGAATTTAATGATAAGATACCTTTAAAGAAGGGTTACGATAAAATGGATGTGAGAGTAGTACCACACGGTATAGCAAGATATGGTAGCTACCTGGCACCTGGAGTGGTGCTAATGCCAGGCTATGTGAATATAGGAGCATATGTAGATAGTGGAACAATGATAGATACATGGGTAACAGTAGGTTCTTGTGCTCAAATCGGTAAAAATGTACACTTGAGTGGTGGAGTGGGTATAGGGGGCGTTTTAGAACCTATACAAGCAAATCCAGTAATTATTGAGGACGATTGCTTCATCGGCTCTCGCTCTATTATAGTAGAAGGTGCTAGAATATCTAAAGCTGCAGTAATAGCTGCAGGCACTATCATCACGGCTTCTACTCATATTATTGACGTTACTAAGTCTGAACCTATAGAATATAAGGGATTTGTGCCACCACGTAGTATTGTGATTTCTGGTACATATACGAAGCAATTTCCTGCTGGCAGTTATAATTTACCATGTGCTTTGATAATTGGTGAGAGAAAGGAATCTACTGATGTCAAAACACAATTAAATGATATATTACGAGGTAGAATGTAAATAGCTAGTATAGTAGAATTTTATTAGACATTTAGAAAAAATTTTTAGATATGATGATATTCAAGAATCAATAAGCAATGGGGAGCCGACGATTTAAAGCAACAGTTTCAAATAATAATACAATAATGCACTTTAATCAACCTTTTGCTCGCTTTTTTCCTCTTTTTTTCTTTTACGTGTGAGATAAGCAAATAACAATGATGCTATTATAACTCCCAAGATTTTCTCAACGAAGTATCTAAAACTCAATACAAAATCCCCGAAAATAAGGTCTAATAGAATTAAAATAATGAAAAATAAAATACCGAATGTTAAACCTCTATACTTGTAATTTCTAAAAAAATTTGCCATAATATTTTATTTTAAATTATTGTCAAATCTTTCTCGTGATTATATATTTTAATAATCGGCAATACAAAATTAAAAAAAATTTTTTTAGAAATAAATTTTCATTAATAAATTATCAAATTATATATTGAAACATATCAAAAATATAATTTAGAAATATAAAAATTGAAAGAAATTGGCTTCATTTTAAGAAATATTATAACATAATAGAAAATAAAAAACAAATAAAAGAATTATTCAAAAAATCGCAAATATAATTTTATCTCAAATACTAAAGTAATAGTTCATTAAACAAAATTTGTAAGAACAAATAGGTGCCCTAATGCGAGGAGCTGGGAATCTCTAATATCGAATTTTATAAAAATTATCACCTTTATTATTAAGTATTTAATATAGAAACAAACAGTTTTTATTATAGAGCATGTTTATTAAATATTAAAGCTACTGTATCAAATACACATATAATACTTTAATACACCTTTAAATATATGTGTCAAAATTAAAAATTATGTAACATTTTAAAGATTTAATTTACTATCTAATTTTCTAATTGATTTTCTTCAACATATTCTTCATTTTCATTGAATTCACCTTCTTCTTTTTGATTCCTGGGAATAGATTTCCCCATAGCTTTTTCTATTTTTTGTAAAATTTGTTCCTTTCTATATTCAAAAAAACCGTAAAAATCATCTTTATTCATAGAGTCTATATCTACTAGATGAGATTTCAAAATATTGTAAAAATCATCATCTGAAACGCGAGCATTATTTTTTAGTCGTTCTAAATATTTACTGGGAGCATCACCACTAACTATTCTATTTGTTCTACCAGATAGAGGTGTTTTATTGACAATGCTATCATAGTAATTTCTAGAAATATTATTCTTTTTGCACCATGCAACAGGGAAAATATGATGAATATCAATAGCTTCAGAAAAATATGTACTAAAATCAATTTTTGTAGCAGTTAACCAATCTTTAATATTATCATCCATTAGTAAAGCATAAACACCTTTGTATGCCGCACTATTTCTAGAGCGTAAAGTATATAATCTATCTGGAGAAAAATTTGCATCATATATTGTTCTTGGTATTTCGTTATTATTATTTTTAATCCAATCAGTTACTTGCATCATATCCAATGCATAGCGAGTTTCATTAGCAGATCCATATAATTCACCAAAAACACCACACCAAAACCACTGCATCAATTTATTTTTATTACCAATATTATCAATAATATTGCCTAATTCAGCTAGTATTGCAGCCATAGGTATCAATTGTGTAGTATATGGCAAATCATTTGCTTTGTAAATATGATTTTCAGTTAAAATTTTAGCTGCTTTTATAAATCCATTTATTATAATATCTTTATATTTTTTATATTCATCTAAATATAAGTTAAGCATATCTTTTCTTTTAGCACTTACAGCAGTAATATTACTTTTCCCTTGTGAAATATCTTCACATCTTTTTTTGTAAGTTGAGAATAAAGTTATAGCTTGAATTATATCAATATTACTAGTGTTAGCTAGAACTCTAAATTCTTTAAAAATATCTTTTATTGATTTCCAATCTGCTTTTAAATCATAGTCATCAGCAGCGAAAGAAGCTGTAAGTAATTCAAAAACAGTTAAAGACATCCCACCAGTATTCACTTTTTCAAAAACTTGGCAAACTGCATCTTTTGGATTTTCCTTTTTCATTAAAATTATTGGGATATTATAACTCTTGAAATTTTGTATGATCTTATTTTCAAAATCATTCCAAAATTCAATCTTTTCTTTTTCATAATTCCAAAATTCCATAAATTTCATTCTCCATTCATCATAAGCATCTAGTTTATTAACAGGATACATGAAATTTTTAAATTCTTTTTCTTCTGTTGATAAATCTAGCACTATATCACGGCCGATATTTTTAGTTATAATTTTATTTTCGTTTATTGAGAAAATCGCATCATCCATATCAGAAGATGAATCTAATGCTTTTACCATATCAATGTAATACCACCTTGTTATGGTATAGCCTTTTGAGTTTTTTGTCTTTACAACCTCATTAGATATTATAGTTTGATATAATGATGTTATTCGTTGTTGCCCATCTAGAATAAGCATTTCTGGTTTATTGCCATTAAAGCTTTTTACACCTTCCACAGGTTTTGTTTTAAATTTAATACTTTCATTACCAGTTTCAAGTAGCATAATAGCACCTATAGGATAAGATTTAGCAACTGATGCTAATAATCCCTTAATCCTGTCGTCATCCCATACCCACCCTCTTTGAAATTCAGGTAATTGTATTTTACCATTATCTACATCCTTTAGAATATCATATAAATTTCTTTTTGTAGAATCAAATGCTTCCATATATAATGTTTTTAGACTTATCTCTAATCTATTGGCTTTTCAAAGTGAAGCCGTGTTATAAAGTAGTTTTGGTCTCCACTTTTTTGTAAAAATAATTATTTTTTTAATTATCAAAATATTTTATTAATACTTTTATTATTCATATTATTAATATTTTAATTTTCATTAAATAAAAAGATTAAGCAAACTAAATTGTAAAAAAAATTATTCAAGTAATTACATATATAAATTTATCTCAAATACTAAAGTAATAGTTCATTAAAATAAAATCTGTTAAAACCTATAGATGTCCTAATTTACAAAATGGAAATCATAATATTGAAGCTTTATAATAATTAGCACCTTTAATATGTTTTTAATTTAGAAACAAACAACAGTTTTTTAGCAAAGAACCTAATTTTAATATTATAATTTATATTCTATATATTCTTTTTTTATGATAATTTAATCCAAATAATTTACATTTTATATTTTAGGTTTAATCTTTATATAATAGCAATTTAAGATATTATCATCAAAGTTATTCAATATTGCTGGTTTAGGAGCTATTTTGGCATAAAAGCATCCATCATTTGCCCAAAATTTCTCAGCTAATGGTACCCAATGCGAGAAACATGCTCCAAATATTAGTGTAATACTTTTATCATCATTTATTTTAAACAATTCTAAATATGCATTTTCATTATAATAGTCAGCCATCAAAGTAATTAAATATTTTTTATCTTGAGAAAAATGAGGATAATCGCGAAATCTTTGTAACTCTTTACATACTTTGCGACTAATGATTTTATAATCACAATCTTCATAATATTGGGTATAAATTAAATATGAATCTAAAAAATCTATATATCCTTCATAATAATTATCAATTTCTTTTTCAGTATCATCAACCAAACTATATATTCCACTATTGCAATGCAGAGTGAATCTGCTATTAATTTTTTTCACTTTGGTTGTATCTTTTATTATGTAGTCTATGCTTGTTTTCTCTTTTTCATAAAAAACGTCTTTATCCACAAAATCAATTTTTAAGAAATTATTTAAAGTTTGATTTTTGTCAAAATCCTTAGTTTTACCATTTATAGTAAGGCAGTTAATAGTATATAAATCTTCTTTATTCAATTTAATTTCATTCAAGGAACCAACATGATTTTTATCAACATAAACTTTTTCCCATAAAATCACAGAAAATCTATTTCCATTTAAATTAAAAACCCTGTTAATTCTCTCTGCTATACCAAGCCAATCTTCTTGTTTTTCTAGCACATGCAATTCTTCACCAAATTCTAATTTGCCTAAAGTTTTTGAATTGGCATAAGGAAATTCCTTGATTTCAACACCATTTTTACTAATTACGTAAACAGTATCCAAATATTTTTGAGATGTTATATTTACTATTTTATTTGGTATTAGCATTTCCAAAAATCTTAATGTGTCTGCTATTGTAGACTTTGTTTTATTACAAGAGCTATATTGCTCATGTACAGATTTTCTACAACCTGTTGATAAAATTATAATAGTCATTAAAAAATAAGCAAATATCTTTCGCATCACTTAATTTTAATTCTTATGTATTGAAAACCATTATTTTCATAGTCATTTTCCCAATAACATTTCACATGTCTAACTTTTGCATAAAAATAGCCATCATTTGCCCAAAATTTCTCAGCTAATGGTACCCAATGCGAGAAACATGCTCCAAATATTAGTGTAATACGTTTATCATCATTTATTTTAAACAATTCTATATATGCATTTTGATTTTAATGTATTTTTTATAAATTATTATTAGTACTTATTTTTAGTAAGGAGCATCGTATACGCTATAGTAGTCATCATCTACATCTTCATTCATTCTAG
>LUZL01000091.1 GCA_001603615.1 Bacteroidales bacterium Bact_20
TAAATCCATATTTTTTTGTAATTTTATTTAATTTTTCTTGATCATATACTATAGCTTCTATATATAATTTCATATCTCCATCGAGGAAATCTCTTTTAGCATCATTTTCATTAAATAATAAATCCCATTTTGGTATTCTTTTGCCAAAATAAAATTTCCCTCTAATCGTATCTTTATCATGTAAATCTATAATCGTATCATTAGCATATAAAAACATATATGTTAAACGAAGTCTAATATATGGTAATGAGTCAGGTATTATAATCTTAAATTTACCATCGAAATCTGAGGCTCCTCCTGTTATTAAAGAATCATTATAATACACTGCTATGTTAGCAAATTTTAATAAATTATCAGTTATTACTGAATGGGCTGTACCCTCTATTACTTTTTGTCCATAAATATTCCAATTTATTAGACAAAAAATAAAAATTATTGAAAAATTTTTAAACTTATTCATTTATATTTATTTTTGGCAAATTTTTATTATTTATTAATTTATTAATGTCTTTTTGATTAGGCATATCCCTATCATTATAAGCACCTATGCCATCATCAGCTCCATCCCTATTAAAAAATAATGTATGAAATATCTCATGTATAGTATTCCTTTTTTGATTTATCATCCCCATCGATCTTTTGAAATTGGTAAATTTTTTTAATTTTTTGAATAATTAATCATAATTATTTTTTTGTATCAAAATATTGTGATATTATTTTCATAAGGTAAAATTAATGAATATTTTTAATTATTTATCCACATTTGATTACGCACATCAGCCATTTTGAGTTATTTTTAAAAAGCACCATATGAAAAATAAATAGCTTTTAGATTTCCTTTGTTATCAAAATAGAATTTAGTCATTCCCTCACATTCACCTGCGTTTATAAAATCTATTTCATTATATCTCACCCCACGAGGAATTTTGAATGGTATAAATCCCTGACCCAAGTTATAAATTATACTATCTGGTATATTAAATGCTTTCACAAAATCTTCCATTTTTAAATTTCTATTAAAATTTATTTTGGGATGGTATATACTAATATGACTCTTTTTGTCAAAATGAATACTTTCTATTTGTACGCTATCGTTATAAACATAGTATGATATTCTCGGATTATAGTAAAACAATACATCTAGTATAAAAAAATTATTTATATTTTTAAAACAAAATTGCTTTCTTCCAAGTTCAAAAGATTTAGGATGTCCTTTATAAGTTATTAATTGATCTAATGAACTATGGAGAATAACACTTTTAGATTCTAAAATATTAACATTAAAAGAATCTATCTCTAATTTATTTTGTGAATTTACATAATTTATCAAAGTAAGATTTATTAAAAATATAATTAGTAAGAATTTATTATTGTATACAGTCATAACTTTATTATTTTTTCACTAAATGGTAGAAAACTATTATGATTAAAATTATCTGCACCAAAATCATAAAAGTAATTGATATGCGTACCATCAGGATTATGTTGCCAGAGTGGTCTATCTAACACATCATAGTGATATGTAGTAGCATTTTGCCATGATAGATTACTATAATTATGATTTATAACACCACTATATACTTCTGTTTCTAGCTGATTTACTTGGGTTTGTCTACCAAATACATTAAATATTATTCTGCCCGATACTACTACGGAGTCTACACCATAGATAGTAGATTGCTTTTTCACTTGTATAGCTCTACCTAGGCCATCAGAGATGGTAACGATCTCATTATTTATAAAGTAATTTATGAAAAGCGTTATTTTCATTGAGTAAAATTAATGAATATTTTTAATATATTTTACTTTTTTTGTCAACAACACAAAGAAAAGTCGCAAAAAAAAATCACCGAGGGGGAAATGATTTGATAAAGATCAATATCGGCGTATTCCATTATTAATAAATTTTTAGCAAAATTTATTATCTATACGCTTATTTTTTAAAAAATTATAAATATTAGTTAATTTTTGATATATAAAAGCAATGTTGCTTACAGATATTTCAAAATGCTTTTAGGAAGTTCTTCTTCAAGATTGTTATAATTAATTGGTTGGAAAGCTTTGCCAGTGAGCATTTCATATAATTCTATATATCTATGAGAAACCTCATGAATAACATCTGGAGGCATGATAGGAGGTTCTTGATTATCCTGACCAGAGAATCCTTGTGCCATGAGCCATTCACGAACAAATTCTTTAGACAATTGTTTTTGTGGTTGTCCTGATTTTTGCCTTTCCTCATAACCTTCAGCATAGAAATATCTAGAAGAGTCAGGAGTATGTATTTCATCTATTAGTATAATATCTTCATTTAGTTTACCAAATTCATATTTTGTATCTACAAGGATAAGTCCTTTTTGCTTAGCTATCTGGGAACCTCTTTCAAATAATTGAAGAGTATAATTTTCTAATTTTTCATAATCTTCTTTAGAAACTAATCCTGCACTGATGATTTCATCTGGAGTAATATCTTCATCATGTCCTTCTAAAGCTTTAGTAGTAGGAGTGATGATAGGGTGGGGGAAAGGATCATTTTCTTTTAATCCCTCTGGCAATTGTTGACCACATAGACTGCGTTTACCATCTTTATATTCTCTCCAAGCATGTCCACTCAGATAACCTCTGATAACCATTTCTACTTTAAAAGGAATAGCTTTATGACCTAGCATGCACATAGGATGTGGGCAAACGATTTTCCAATTAGGTAAAATATCTTTTGTACTATCTAGGAAATATTCTGCAATTTGATTTAATACTTGCCCTTTGTATGGGATAGGTTGTGGTAATACAACATCAAATGCTGAGATCCTATCTGTGACAATCATTAATATTAGATTGTCAAATTCATAAATATCACGTACTTTACCTTTGAATAAATTTTTTTGTTTAGGAAAACTAAAATTAGTTTCTCTCAAGCCTTCATTTTTATTATTCATATGAATTTAAATTTATTAAAATAGAATGCCAACTCTAAGCATTAAGTAGTTAACTTTGGCATTATATTTAAAGTTGTTATATTTTTTTAAGCTATTAGTGAGTCCATTATTAAAATATATTTCACATAATAGTGCTGTAGTGCCTCCTAGAGAATATTCTATACCACCACCTACATCAAAAGTAGCTCTGAAAAGAGGAACACGGTTTGTGGCAGTTTCATTATCATAAGGTCTAAAAATAAAAGATTCGTCTTGTGCTTTAATTTCCTCAGTATATTTAGTCCCTATTCTAAAACCTAATGAGCTACCTAGTCTCATATAATATCTAAAATAATTAATTTCATTAGTGCGCATTTTTATAGTAATAGGAATTTGTAAATATTGGATTTTGTATAAAGAATTAATATCAGATTGTTTGAGAATAGAGCCATCATAGCTAACAAGGGTATCAGCATATTTCAGCTTACCGCTGCCATACATTACATCAAAGCCTGAAGCTATTACAATATTAGGAGCTAGAGCAAACTCTGCCATGAAACCGTATCCATATCCGAAACGAATGCCTTCATTAGTCCAATCTTTCATATCTGATTTCATCCAGGTAACTCCAGTAGTACCATACATACCAGCTCTGAAAAATTTAAATTCCGTTAGAGCTTCATCATTTTGTCCATAAGAGTTTAATGATATCACAGACAAAATTGCTATGATTAAAATTGCTATTCTTTTCATTACTTTTACTAATTTTGAATTTCAAAAACAAAATTATAAAATTAATTTATTATGAAAAAAATAATCCCAATAATAGTTTTAATAGCTTTAATTATAAATGGATGCAGCTCTTGTAGTAACAAAAATAAAGAAAAAGAATTCATTCCATTAATAGAACGAAAAAAATTGTCTAAAATATATGTACCACCTATCAAAATACACAGATATGAGCAAGATTTATTTGCTATTCCTGTAGATAGTTTAAAAGAAAATTTAACAAAATTGCACAGCAAATATAGTTTTTTTTACAACCTAGAGGACTTGGATAATCCAGCAAATATTTATCAAATGAAATTATATTTAAACGATCCTATAGTTAAACAATTTAAAAAAGATGTAGATAAGCAATACAATGATTTGTCGTGGCTAGAAGTATCACTAAAAGATGCATTTCAAAGAATATTATATTTTGATAGCACCTTTGTTATTCCCAATGTGTATACATATGTGTCTGGTGGAGATTTTGAATTTCCAGTGAAATATGCAGAGAATAATCTTATAATAGCTTTAGATATGTATTTAGGAAGAAATTATAATATTTATGCACAGTTTGGCATACCTAAGTATATTTCTTATAGAATGACAAAGGATTTTATAATCGTAGATTGCATGAAAGAAATAGGAAGGTCTTATGTAGAAAAATATAATCCACCTAATAGTACATTGCTAGATAAAATGCTGTACCATGGCAAAATCTTATATTTTACAGATCTTACATTGCCTGATGTAGCTGATAGCACAAAAATTTATTATACGACACCTCAATATATGTGGGCAAGCATAAACGAAGGGAATGTGTGGGGATTTTTTGTAGATAAAAAATTGCTATACATTACAGATGTACGAGAGATAAATAAATATATAGGAGAGGCTCCATTCACAAGTACCTTTTCACAGAATAGTGCACCTCGTATAGGACAATACATAGGCTGGCAAATAATACGTATCTATGCTAAAACTCATCCTAATGAAAATTTCAAAAATATTTTTGCGATAACGAATTCAAGTATTTTATTACAGCAAAGTGGATATAAACCACAGAAAAAATAAAAAATTTTATAATTTTTTTCTATTGAAATAATGAGCACTATCGCCCCAGTCATCATAGCCTACTTGATAGCCTACCATTTGAACTCTAGCGTCTAAACAAGAAATACAATCATCGGGATTCTCATCTATACAAGGTTTATTTTCGTAGAGTAAATATTCTTCTCTATATTGTTTAGGAGTAATATTAGGCATCAAGACGTTAGCACCAGCTTGTAGAGCTTTTTCTCTGCCCATAGGGTCTATAGCTTGCATAGCAGTAGTAGCAGCTATATTGATATCTGGCATCATCAGTCTGAGAATAGCGATCATTTTCAAAGTTAGATTAAATCTTTCTTTTAATGGCCATAGGTCATCTTTATATTGATACAGAGGAGTGTCAGGATGCTCTATATATGGCCCCATACCACACATATCTATATCTAAATCTCTCATAAAGATTAGATCTTCAGCTAAATGCTCAATAGTTTGAAATGGCAGCCCTATCATTATACCTGTACCTAATTGATAACCAATATTTTTTAAATTTAATAAACAATTATATCTAGCTGCGAAATCATGGTTGCCATCTTGAGGATGAAGTTTTTTGTATAACTCTGGATGAGACTCCTCAATACGTAATAAATAGCGATGGGCACCTGCATCATACCATTTTTTATAGGTTTCAAATGATTGCTCTCCCAATGATAATGTAATGCCTAATTTATTATTACTAATATTTTTAATTTCTCTAATGTATTCAGTTATTTTATCTATAAATGCTGGGCTAGTATTTTCACCACTTTGGATTACTATACTTCCATATCTTTCTCTAATAGCGAACTTTACAGCATCAAAAAACTCATCATCCTGGATAGTATAACGAATAAAATTCTTATTACCACTTCTAATACCACAGTATAAACAATTTTTTTTACAAATATTTGAATATTCTATTAATCCTCTAAAGTATACTTTATCACCTCTGTATTTTAAGCGAATTTCATTTGCTTTTTTGACTAAATCTATCATAGAATCACTATCCAATTGTAGCAATTCTATTATATCATTTTTATCTAAATTATAGAAATCTTTTTTGTTTAATAAAGTACTCATAGATTAAAAAAAACTTTTATAAAATTACAAAATTATATTTATTATAAAAAATTTATTAATAAATATCACATAAGTTATTAAGATTATTTTTTTGATATATTACTGTATTAATATAATATTTTGAATTTTTTATAAAGATCTTTAATGTTATATAAGAATAAAAAATATTTAAATAATTAATATATATTTGCAACAAAAAAATGAATTTTTTTATTAGACTAAGAGAATCAATATTGCATAGATTATCAAAATTATTTAGACCTACGATGTTAAGTCATTATAAACAAGCTGGCAAATATTTAGAGAATGTAAGAATCAGTAATACTACCGTTATAAATGCAAAAGGAAAATTGAAACTAGGAAACAATGTATTTATAGGGCATTATAATTTTATAGAAGCTAGTAATGGAATAATAATAGAAGAGGGATGCCAGATAACAAATTTTGTAACTATAACGACACATTCTAGTCATATTTCTATTAGGTTATATGGTAAAGAGTATACTAAACACTCTGACTTGATTGGTTATGTAAAAGGGTCGATCTATATAGGTAAATATACATTTGTAGGTCCACACAGTGTTATTATGCCAGGAAGTAAGATTGGTAAAGGAAGTATAATATCAGCGTATAGTTATGTACAAGGAGAATTCCCAGATTTTGCTATTATTGCTGGTAATCCAGCTAAAGTCATAGGAGATACACGTGAGAAAGACAAAGAGTTTATAGCAATTCATCCAGAGTTGAAGGAATACTACGATAAATGGGCGATATAATCAATTTGCTCTGTCAGCTAAGATAATTTATTTAATATTAAAAATATCTTTTATTAGATCTACGCTATCTAGTTTTTCCCATGGGAAAAAAGTAACTGTTTTAAAATATTTTGTTTGTCCATCCACTATTTTTTTCTGAGCATCTTTATGTAACTCACTTACCTCTATTTCTTTTTCATAAAAATCTCTGCCGAAATGGCCATAAGTAGCTGTCGGTAGGTAGATTGGATTAGTTAATTTAAATTTATTTATTATACCATAGGGAGAAAGATCAAAAAGATGTAGAAGCTTATTTGCTATTTCCATATCGTTCATAGGAACTTTAGCAGTACCATAGGTGTTTACAAATAGAGATATTGGTTTAGCTACACCTATAGCATAAGATATTTGTAAAAGTATTTTATCTGCTAATCCAGCTGCTACAGCATTTTTAGCAATATAGCGTAGAGCATAAGCAGCTGAGCGATCTACTTTAGAAGGATCCTTACCGCTGAAAGAGCCACCACCATGGGCTCCATGTCCACCATAAGTGTCTACGATGATTTTTCTTCCTGTCAATCCTGTATCTCCATGAGGACCTCCAATAGTAAATTTACCTGTTGGATTTATCAAAAGTCTGAAGTCATTTTGATCAAATAGTTTACGAACTTCTTCAGGAACTACATTAGAAGCTTTCACTCTAGGTATTAGATATTGTCGGATGTCTTGTTCAATAGATTTTTGCATCTCTTCGGAGGTTTTCCAGATATCATCGTGTTGAGTAGATATTACAATAGTATTTATTTTTGATGGAATGTTATTATCATCATACTCTAAAGTTACTTGAGATTTACTATCTGGACCTAAATATTTCATTACTTGTCCTTCTTTTCTAATGGTAGCAAGCTCCTGTAAGATAATATGAGCTACCTCAATAGAAATAGGCATATAATTTTTCATTTCATTACAAGCATAACCAAACATCATACCTTGGTCGCCAGCACCTTGCTCCTCAGGATTTTGTTTTATAACTCCTAACCTAATATCTGGAGATTGCTCATGAAGGGTAGATATTACTCCACATGAATTATATTCAAAAAAATAACTGCTTTTAGAATAACCAATTTTTTTAATTATTTCTCTAGCTATAGTATGATGATCTACCCATGCATTGGAAGTTACTTCACCAGAAATAATAACCAATCCAGTAGTTACGAGTATTTCGCAAGCTACCTTTGACTCTGGATCTTGTTTAAGAAATTCATCTAATAAGGCATCACTAATTTGATCTGCTACCTTATCTGGATGTCCCTCTGATACGCTCTCTGAAGTGAATAAGTATGACATAATATCATTTATTTTAATAACTGCGAAATTACTAATTTTTTTGTTTTTCAATAATAA
>LUZL01000092.1 GCA_001603615.1 Bacteroidales bacterium Bact_20
ATAAAGTAGATTTATCTAAATTAGAAATGGATAATATTATTAATCTTATTAAACCTTTATTACGCGAAAAACCTATGACTGAAAGCGAAATATTAGAGCAGTTCTCTATTATGGACGAAATTAAGGTCATTAGAGTGATCTCTTGGCTTATGGAAACTAATAAAATTATCAGATTATCAGATATGAGATTATCTTGGAAAAAATAAATATCTATTTTTGAGCATTTATTTTTATTCACATCAATTAAATTTTTGATATATTTTAATTTTTTTATTGTAATAATTTTATATTATAGCGTGAAATCCTCGTTAGATTTGATAAAAGTATTTAAATTATTATTAAAGATCAAAATTAAAGTAACAAATTAATTTTAGAAACAAAATTGAGATAAAATCTTTTATTAATTTTGAAAAAAAAATGGAAACCAAAGATGATTATTTCATATCAAAAAGAGCGGCTAATCTAAATGAGTCTGCTACATTAGCCATGAGTCAGAGAACACGAGAATTAAAAAGTAAAGGAATAGACGTTATTAATTTGAGTATTGGAGAGCCAGATTTTTTTGTACCAAATTTCATCAAGGATGCTGCTAAGCAAGCTATAGATGATAATTATTCATTTTATCCTCCAGTACCAGGATATCCGGAACTACGTCAAATGATCGCTCATAAACTAAAAAGAGATAATCATTTAGATTATGAACCTTCTCAGATAGTAGTTTCTAATGGGGCTAAACATGTGATATCTAATATATTTTTAACAATATTAAACAAAGGTGATGAGGTATTAATACCTGTACCCTATTGGGTTTCTTATCCTCCACTTGTACAGATAGCTGATGGTGTACCAGTATATATTAATAGCAATTTTAATAATGATTTTAAAATCACTGCCGAAGATATAGAAAAGCATATCACTCCTAGAACAAGAGCTTTTATTTTTAGTTCACCCAATAATCCATCTGGCAAAGTATATTCTTACGAAGAATTAAAAGAATGGGCAGAAGTTTTTGCACATCATCCAGAAATATTGATAATATCTGATGAGATTTATGAGTTAATTAATTTCACTAAAAAGCACCATAGTATAGCAGAGTTTGAAGAAATAAGAGATAGAGTAATCATCGTAAATGGATTATCTAAAGGGTTCGCTATGACTGGATGGCGTGTAGGATATAGTGTGTCATCTAAAACTATTGCTAAAACTATTGAAAAAATTCAAGGACAAATGACTGGTGGTATTAATGATATAGCTCAGATGGCTGCTCTGAAAGCTCTATCTGTAGATCCTGAAGATTGCCACGAACTTATAGAGATGAAAGAGTCTTTTCGCAAACGTAGAAATTTTATGTTAAAAGCTTTATCAGAAATACCTGGCATCAAACCTAATAATCCAGAAGGTGCTTTTTATATTTTCCCAGAAATAACTGATCTTTTAGGTAAAAGATATGAAGATTTTGTGATCAATAATGATGATGACCTCTGTATGTATCTTTTAAACTATGCAAATGTAGCTTTGACATCTGGCGCTAGCTTTGGGTATCCAGGGTGCATCAGGCTTAGCTATGCTACATCTATGCTACAATTAGAAAAAGCTGTAGAGAGAATTAAAAAAGTTGTTAGTTTATTACAATAAATTATTAAAAAATTTTCTGCTCTCAAAAACCACTTAATTATTTTTTGTAATTTGTGGTCCTAGAAATATTGAATAAAACGTTAAGAAAAAAACTGTCATTGTCGTAGCTTGTTGTCCCTCTAGCATATCTTCTAGGAGCATCATTGTAGTGAAAATTATCCAAAGGCACATCCATAAACTTGTCAAATTATTCCTATTTTTTTTGCTAATGATTGGATATACCCATAAGACTAACAATAATATCATCCCTACTATTCCTAGTGCTACTCCAATTGTTACAAATTGGTTATGAGTTTTTCTATATAACTTCTCTGGTACTTGAGGGTAATTTTTTTGATAATAATTTTTAAATGCTGCACTGACATCGCCAGTTCCCCACCCAAATATTGGTTTTTCGTTTATTAGTGATATACCAGCTTTCAAGTAAACTAATCTCTGACTAAAAGAACCATAGAAACTGATTTGTTCATCTTTTGTGATTCTATAAATTTCGTAAAATAAATTATATAACCTGTGCTTTAAAGGTGCTGTGCTCATGAGTCTGTAATTAGTAACGTTGTTCTCAATTGCTTCTATTTCTTTATCATTAAGCATATTTATTCCCGTAGTATCTAGTGGATAGTTTTTAGAGGCTAAAAATCTCACTAATGTATAATAATTACTATCTGAAAAGGTATTTTTCTCATCTATATGTTTGTTAGATATTGCATTCCACTTATTCACTAAACTTTTATCTAGTATGTATGGATTATATAAATTTCTATTTTCTACTTCTAAATTTTCTAAGTTTTGATTTTTTGTATTTCTAGGAATGCCAAAATAGCTTTGATATGATAAATAAAATCCCAATGGTAGTATTATTAGTAAAATTGCAACAAAGCTTATCGCTATATATTTATTTCTTTTGAATATCTTACTCGTTATCCAAATAAACATAATTAATAAAGACAAAATAAATGGAGCTAAAGACGCATTTAAAATCTGAAATATTAAGAAAAGAATTAATAATATAGGATAGATGATGTAGTAATATTTTATTTTTACTGTATCATTGGCAAATAATATTATTGCTATAGCAATAGTGACAAGTAATGATGCTCTGATGTGGTTTCGGTACCAGGGAATTTCTTTTAAATTGTCTATCCACCCAAATGATAATGATATTATTGGTATTAAAACAAAAATAAGTGCTAGGAATAGATAAAACTTATTAAAATATTTTTTTAGATATTCTGGTGGAGAAATAGTAGCAAATATCAATGGTAGTAAAAGCATTGGCAATTTTACTTGTAAATCATTTAATCCAGCTTTTATATTTGAGCTGTAGAGCAAGCCTATAGCCAGTAGTAGATACATAGATGTCCACAGTAGTGCGTATGGTTGTTTTTTTAATTTTTTAAATTTATCTTTATAATTGCCTTCTATTAGCCATACAAGGGCTAGAGTGATTTCTGAAGCAGATATTAAAAATAATGAATAAAATATTCCAATTATCAATAAACCTATTAGTACAGTATAAATATATGGGAAAATATCTTTAGAAACCTTATTCATAAAAGTGATAGAGTAGTTGGTTTATTTTACACTCAAAATATTTTGATATTGAGATTTATTAGATAAAACCTCTATAGCTTTATGTGTAAATTTATCATTACGTAGCTCATATTGTATGCGTCCATTTTGGTAATAATATCTAACAATGATCTCTGGTGCTAGGATGTTTGTTATCTCATCTCTGTAATGCATTAGTTCATCTTTGTTGTCTAAAGTTAATTTTTTCTTCAATAGTTCTATATCATCTTTGATAAGATCTAATTTCTTTTCATCTTCAGCTAATTTTGCTAATTTGTCTAGTTCCATCTTTAGCGGAGAAGAGTATTTTATTTCTTTATCTTTCATATAATCGATAAATTCATTATAGTCTGCATCTGATAATTGGAATTGATCTGGTTTAGCTATAGTAGGGTGCTCCATAGAGTATAAAGTAGCAAATTTAAAAATATGTTGCCCTACGTATAAAGCAGCTGTGAAAGCAGAAATGCTATCTACCTCTACATTAATATCTGGTAATATGCCACCAGCATCTTTCACTGGGCGTTTATTTTTTGTAAAAAATATTTTTTGTTCATCAGAAGAAATTTGCCTACCTACGCCATTTGTTTTATCGCTATAATCAATTTTTTGTATACATCTACCTGATGGGATGTAATATTTAGCAATAGTAACTTTTAGTTTGGAATTATATGGTAGGTTTACAATATTTTGTACAAGACCTTTGCCATATGATTGCTCGCCGATGACCACTGCTCTGTCTAAATCTTGCAGAGCTCCAGCTACGATTTCGCTAGCAGAGGCGCTATTTTCATTTATTAAAACACAAAGTGGTATTTCTAGATCTACTGGTGCTTGCATAGTTTTATAAACTCTATTAGCCTCTGGCAGTCTGCCTTTGGTGCTAACAACTTCAGTATTTTTAGGCACAAAAATATTGATGATATTTACAGCTTCATTTAAAAGTCCACCACCATTATTTCGTAAATCTAAGATTAATCCTTGCAAATTAGGATCGTTTTCTTTTAATTTTATCAATGCATCTTTTACTGTATTACTACAATTCATCGTGAATGAAGATAAAGAGATATATCCTATATGTGGAGCTACCATTCCGTAATAAGGTACCTCTGGCAGTTTGATTTCTTTTCTAGTCAATTTTACTTTTTTTATGTTATTATCAAACATATTTTTATAAGTAATTTCTACTTCTGTATCGGGTGCACCTTTAAGCATTTCGCTAACTTCCTGAGTAGATTTACCTTTTATACTGATGCCATTAACTTCTAGAATTATATCTCCAGCTCTCAATCCTGCATGATAAGCTGGGAAGCCTTCATATGGTTCAGAAACCACTACAAAGCTATCTAATTTTTGTATCAGAGCTCCTACTCCCCCATACTGTCCTGTAGTCATTAGTTTATAATCCTCTATAGCACTCTCGGGGATAAACTCAGTGTAGGGATCTAGACTTTTTAGCATTTCATCTATAGCAGTCTTAGTTAAACTACCTGGTTGTATTTCATCTACATAGTTTTTATTGAGCTCTTTCATCACAGAAGTGAAAATATCTAAATTTTTCACTAATTCGAAACTGATATCTCCTACTACAGCTCTAAATGAAAAAATCCCAATGATGGAGATAATGATGACTATAAAAATATTTTTAATTTTTTTCATGATTATTGATATTTTCTATATAATTTGATGATTTAAATTTAACAAAAACGAATTTATCTGGTACAGGATCATAGCCATGACCTCCCCAGGGATTGCATCTAATGATTCTATATGTTGCTAGCAAGAAACCTTTTATGAGTCCATGTTTTTTCAATGCTTCTATAGCATATACAGAGCAGCTAGGATAGTATCTACATGACTTGGGCAACATAGGTGATATAGCTATTTGATATAGCTTAATTAATAGTATTAGTGGTGCTATCAGTATTTTCTTTATTATTTTCATAATTTAATAAACGATGTAAAAATACAATTATTTTTTCTTTTATTATTTCATATTTTGGGTTGTCTTCTCCAATGTAAACTAATGCTAAATATAAATTTTGATTTTTCTCTTGCAATAATTTATTTGTATCATCCATTATCTCAAATATAGCTGCTCTCACTACACGACGTATTCTATTACGAGTTACAGCTTTTTTGAATTGTTTATGACTGACAGCTATCAAGCAATGTAGCTCTCCCTCTCCAGTGTCTAATAAATGATAAATTTTAAAAGGATATTCATAAGTAGGTACTTGAGAGAAAAGTTTATCTTTTTGTTTTTTAGAATTAATACGTAATTTTTTTAATCTATCAGCCATTATAATAGAAACAATTAAATAGTTTTGATAAATAAGGATGCAATCGTAAAACTAAATTAACCAGATTTTTTTGTTTTAGTATTTTGTGTATTTGAAGTATTTTTTATGTTGTTTGTTGTTTTTTTATTAGATTTAGTACTGGAAGATATTTTAGATTTTGTTACCTTTACTGATTTAGAAGATGTTTTTTTAGATTTTGTTGTTGTGTTATTTTTAGCTTTAGGAGTAGTTTTTATAGAAGGTTCATTAAGGCTATTTTCATTATTAGATATATTAGTTTTTTGTTTAGCAAAAAAATCATCAAGAGCATGTACTAGCGAAGGAAATTCCTTAGTAGGAGAATAAACAGAAATTTTCAAATTATGCTCTTCAGCCATTTTTTTAGTATATTCACCACATACAGCTACTATTTGGTTCCCTTGTTCGTAGTTAGGAAAATTATAAAAAAGTGATTCTATGCCATGAGGAGAAAAGAAAGCCAGCATATTATAGTCTTTGATATTTATATTAGAAATATCTGCTGGTACATTTTTGCAAACAAAGAGATTATCAAAATTGATATTATTCTGACGTAGTGCATTGGCGAAGCTTTCGTTACCATCTGAGCTGGAGACTAAAATGAATTTCTCATTTGGGAATTGTTTTAGATGCTCTATCACGCTCTCTGGCGTCCCTGTGCCAAAGAAAAATTTTCTTTTTTTATATCTCATGTATTTTTGTAGATACAAGGCTATTTGCTCTGTCAGGCAGAAATATCTCATCTCATTAGATATAGTTGTCCTAGATTGTTCTAGTAAACTGAAAAAATAATCCAGTGCTATTTTGCTTGTAAAAATAATGCCAAAGTAATTATTAACATCTATTTTCTGATTTCTGAAATCCTTGACATCTATACATTCTACATTAAATAATTTCAAGAAAGTGAATTCTAAATTATATTTAAGCTCTAATGCGTGATAAGGACTTTTTTCATAATCATTAGGCTTAAACTGAGAAATTAGTATTTTATATTTATCGTCCATACTGCTTATATTATATTTTTTAAATAACTATACCCCACCAAAAAAGGAACAATTTCTTGAGTGCAAAAGTACAAAAAATAAATGAAATGATTTTTTTTAATAGTTTTAAAGCTATTAAGATTCATCCTAGTCCATCTATAGATGAAAATAATAATTATTAAGGCTCCTGCTATTTGTATTATTAATTCATTAGAGTAAGC
>LUZL01000093.1 GCA_001603615.1 Bacteroidales bacterium Bact_20
TGAATTCTATTTCTAATAATCAGAAAATTATAAAAGAATATTTAGAAAATATTCAAAAAACTATCAATAGAGGCGATGCAAGAGAAGAGAGTTACTATGAATATCTAAAAGATCTTATTCTATCTTATGCAGAGCAAAAAGACTTAAAAAAAGTAGATATAACCATTTTGCCAAAACAAACAGAAGCTGGTAATCCTGATTTTCGCATTTGGGATGGCAAAAATCATATAACAGGTTATATAGAAGCTAAAGATCCAAGCATTACTAATTTAGACAGAATTGAAGATTCAGAACAATTGACAAGGTATATAACCACTTTCCCTAATGTGATTTTAACTAACTTTTATGAATTTCGTTTATATAGAAATGGTGAAAAATTGAAAACTGTTACAATTGGTAGGTCAGTTATTGCACAAAAAATAAAAGTTGCACCACCAGTAGAGAATGTTGATGAATTCTATAACTTGCTTGATACATTTTTCTCTTTTTCACTGCCACAGGTTCGTAATGCAAAAGAATTAGCAAAAGAATTAGCAAAAAGAACACGTTTTTTGAGAGATGAAGTTATAACTATAGAAATAGCGGAAGAAGAAGAAAAAGGACAAAAATCACTCCTTGGTTTCTATGAAGCTTTCAAAAACTTTTTAATTGGAACATTGACAGAAACAACCTTTGCCGATTTATATTCACAGACGCTAACATATGGTTTATTTGCCGCACGTACTCGTGCAAATGGTGAATTCAATAGAGAGCTAGCATTCAGATATATACCAAATACTATTGGCATTTTGCGAGATGTATTTCGCTATATTTCACTTGAAGATCCTCCAATTCAGTTGCAGACAATTGTAGATGACATTTCTGAAATTTTGAATGTAACTGACGTTAATAAAATCTTAAAAGATTTTTATAATCAAGGAAAAGGGGAAGATCCTATTGTTCATTTTTATGAAACTTTTTTGACAGAATACGACCCGAATATTAGGGAAAAACGTGGAGTTTATTACACTCCAGAGCCTGTTGTTAGTTATATTGTTCGGTCTATAAATGATATTCTAAAATCTCATTTTGATATGAATGATGGGCTTGCTAGCAAAGAAGTAACTTTATTAGATCCTGCAGCTGGCACTCTCACTTTTCCGGCAGAAGCCATTAAATTAGCAGTTAAGGAATATACCAATAAATATGGCAATGGTTGGGAAAATAATTTTATTAAAACTCATATTCTAGAAAATTATTATGCTTTTGAGCTTATGATGGCACCTTATGCTATTGGGCATATAAAAATGAGTTTTCTATTAGAAGAACTTGGCTACAAATTAGCTGATGATGAGCGGTTTAAATTATATCTAACAAACACATTAGAAATGGAAGATTTAGCACAAATTACCATTCCTGGCTTAAGTTCTTTAAGTGAAGAGAGTCATAATGCGGCACAAGTGAAAAAAGATCCAATTCTAGTTATACTTGGCAATCCACCTTATTCGGGCATTTCAGCTAATATGACTAAATGGACTGAAAAACTTTTGAAAACAGACATAGATGGAGCACAAAGTTATTATAAAGTTGATGGAATGCCACTTAGAGAAAAGAAGCTGTGGCTGCAGGACGATTATGTAAAATTTTTACGTTTTGCTCAATGGAAGATTCATAAGGCTGGCAAAGGTATTGTTGGAATGATTACTAATCATAGTTATCTGAATAATCCCACGTTTAGAGGCATGCGACAAAGTCTGATGAATAC
>LUZL01000094.1 GCA_001603615.1 Bacteroidales bacterium Bact_20
TTATTAATAAAATTAGCATCTTTTGCATGTATAATACCACCTGTGTAAGCCCAAAGTATATTAGTATCTTTTTGGCATGTGGTAATGGCACAGCGGGCGTTTTCTATAGTAGCACCATTTTTAAGTTCAATAACGCCCTGATTGCTTTGCGGATATTGAGATAAGTCTTTGTTGCCCCAAACTTCTATGCCCTGCCACATAGTACCACATTGTTCTAGATTAGTTATTTTTGTATTATTAAGAATTAATTTTGATCCTGGTTCAACAATTATTTTTTTTGCTTTTGCAAATTGCAATTCTGAGTTATTTATTGTTAGTTCAGAATTATTAGTTATTATTAAATTTTCTTTGAAAAGATATACTTTTGTATTCCAAATATCACTATAATTAACAATAGTTTCGTCATAATGTGTATAATCAGCAAAATCTTCACAGATATATTCTATATGACCTTGACCTATTATATCAACATCTTGGGGATTTATACAAATTGGTGAATATGTAATATTTAATGCAGGATTTAAACCTGATAAAGCGCCTGGTTGTAATTCAATAATGCTATTTGGTCCTTCAAGATTGATTACTGCTCCTTCTTCTATACAAATATAACCGCCGGGTTCTACTATTATTTTTGCATTGTCGTGTAGTACTATATCTGCATTGTTTTCAATATAAAGTGTACCTCCTTCTTTAATGATGATACTAGATCCAGTCAAGATATTCAAATTACTATTATTTCTAAAACGTAATAATGATTTGTCAGTAATTATTAAATCTGCTGTTGTATTTACTTTTCTACCTCCGCCTAATTCAAGTTTTCCATATTTCAAATCTATTTCGATACCTCCGCAAGTTTGATAATTTCCGTGTATTTCAGTAGGATTTCCCAAATAATCGTATCTCACGGCATCATTTAAATATAAATCTGATCTTTTATAAACATTTGAATAAGTATCCCAAATTCCTAACCATAAATTATCACTTATTATTAAATCTTGTGTAGGATATGCTGAATAACGAAATTCATTGAAACTATTTTTATTATAAAAATTTACTAAATAATTATCTGTCCAGTTTCTGCTATTAAGGAAACCACCTAATATTATATAACCACTTTCATCTTTTTTCTCAGTTTGTCTAATAAAATCGGAAGATAAATTTGTTACATTCCATGTCCATTCATATTCTTCTATATTCCATTGTATTCTGTTTTCTCTGAATACCCTACTAATATCTGCTTTAAGATCACAATCACTTATATTATCTACTAAGTACCTGTAATAATCATGTATGTTCATGCATTTATCACCTGCTATATAGCCTTGCATACCTGTTGGATGGTCAACTAATGGCTTGCAAATATTATAAAAACTTAATTCAATATCATCTACTGATTTCCATCCATATATTCCTTGACCACTGTCATTCCAACCATGAATACTAAAACCAGGGATAGTATTGGGCAGCCCTTTTCCAGCACCATCCCATAAATCATAAATTGCACAGGCAATATAATATTCTGAACGAAAACCATTATTAATATTCGATGAATTAGGCCATGAATGATTATGACTTCTACTTTCATTTGGAGGCCATCCACCATTATCAAATCCATATTCATCGTCTTCTGCCCAATAAGCAGCATCAAGTATCATGCGTATAGCTTCAGCCCAACCTTCAACCCATGCAAGACTGCTCGTGTTTTCTTTATCCCATCCATGATCAGCACATCCATTTTCCCCATAAGGATATGTAAAATTATTACTTTGTAATTTATACATTGTATAATGGCCAAATTCGTGATAGGGTGTATTTTCTTTATCTCCAGCATGATCTGTTAAAAAAATATTTCCTAACATGTAAAAACTTCCTGTTATAGAAGGTGTTACATCAATATTAATATGAATTGTTAATCTTTTTCCTAACGGTCTATTTTCTGCTTCAAAATAGCGAAAACCATTATTAGCCCAGTGTACTGTTCTAAAAGCATCATAATAATTACTTTCATCATAAGCTAATATTGTTTCTATTTGATTCCACCCTGCATTTTGTGGTACCGATATTTGCTCTGAATTAACTTTATAATTACTTCCAATCAAATTAGTTGAATGTATTTGATAGTCGCTATTTGTTCTTGATTTAAAACGAAGAAAAAGTTCCATATTTTCTCCTTCAAATTTTTGATTTGTAGAATAATGTATTTCAAAATACCCATGATTATCTGTATATGTTGTTTCAATAGTTTCTGCCCATAATGCATCCTGATCCATTAATTTTACTTTTATTCCTGTTAATGCCACTAAAGCGGGATTGCCTAAATCATTATTAATTTTTGTATATAAATGACCATAAACAACACCTGTGAAAATTTTACTTTTTTCACCCGATATATTTGTTGAATCAGGTCCATCTCCAATGCTTTTATAATAATCCACAGAATCTGGAGGTACGGGTTTCATTAAGACAGCATAAGACAAACCTTGCATTTTTACTTCTCTGTATTCATCCTGCCAGTCATCTTCCCAATCTCCTATTTCCCAATTAATATAAACACTTGTATCAATATTTGATTCGGGAATATTACTAGGGTCTATATAGATACGTGTTGTATCAGGATTTTCTATAGGAGTAAACCAACGTCTCGGTAAATTCTGAAAATCTTGTAAATTCCATATCTCTATAGTATTATATGGAGTAAAATAAACCATTGCAGATGTTGAGATTTCTTTTTCAATAGTATTATCAGATGTAACAAATTGAATAATACTAATTTTTTTTGGATAAAATGGCAAATTATTAACAGGATAATTTACTGTAACTGTGAGTAGTATTGTATCTTCAGGATAATATACATTGCCTTTTATTACGGGTGCTATATTAGCACTCCACCCATCAGGTAAAATAAATTGTGTACTTTTATTATAAGCAAATGTAACAGTATCAATAAATTTGTATTCAATTGTAAAATTAAATGTGCCATTTACAATATTATATTCTTCGCTAATTACTTCTCCATATGCAGTATTTGATACTCCTGCAAAAATGGTTGAAACATGAATTATAAAGGTAACAATGATTGATATTATTAGCTTTTTCATTTTGTATTGTTTTAAGATTAGTGGTTAATAATTAATATGATAAGATTTTAAATTCCATACTATATTTGTATCAACTGATAAATTGTTAATGTATAATGTTTTAATTTCCTTACGAACTATACCAGTTTTTTCTCCCCAATAAGTATTATTATTAAATTTATTAGTAAAACATTTAATGTTTGTATACCATTTATTATTAATTTTTAATGAATCATAAAATTTAATATATTTAGTTCCTTCAATTTCAAAACCCAATTCCATGTTTTTTTTATATATAAAATTTCCATAAACAAAATAACTTGTCCATAAATGGTAGATTATAGGATCTATACAAACAGCAATTGCATTATTGTCTATGGTACCATTCACACTATGAAATCTTTGAATTAATTTTTCCCATTTATAATTGCCACTAGAAGGTTGAGCTATCGTTATATTTCTTTCAAATAAATAAATACTATCTACTGCACCAGATACAGAATCTTCATAAATCCAATAAGAGCCAACAGGGAAATCCACATAGTCTTTAAATTCCTGTGGCATGTAATAAGTAGGTATATTATCTCTGTCACAATCAGATGCTATGCATAAGATTGATATTATTAATACAAAAAGGTAAAATTTTGTTTTCATAATAAAATTTTTTAAATTACTTAAATGCAAATTTACAAAAAAAAATTCAAATAACCCAATTTTTTTTATAATTTTTTTCATAATTTATTAGATTAAAGTTTTATTAATTTTTCCGTTCTTATAATTTTATTATTATCCCTTATTATCAGATAATATAAGCCATTTGGCTCATCGGCTAAATCAATTATTATATGATTATTTTTCAAGTTAGGATTATATAAAATTTTCTGACCTATTGAATTATAAACCATAAGATTTATTTCTAATATATCAATATCTGATGATAGAGTTATTATTATTTTATCTTTAAATGGATTGGGGTAAATTTCAATTTTTTGTTTTTCCACCTCATTTATGTTTGATAGTATCCCTCTTTTATATATTTTATCAATAACACAAAATCCAGAATCTTTGTTTAAAAGATCCATTCCAATGAAAAAGGGACAAGTTAAATTAGTATGTAAACATGAATCTATTCCAAATGAGCCGTCGCCACCCATATCAGAATACATTAAATACAAAATACAACTATCCAATACATACATTGTTTTAATTGACCATTGAGTTACAATTTTATTCCACGTATTACCAAAATCTGTTGTTTTATAAATTCCGTCTTTATCATGACTAGGTGTAGCACTACTAACAAAGTAACCTATTCTTGCATCTATAAAATGTACACCTGTATAATAACTCACTGATAATGAATCGTAACGAATAGTATAAAAAGAACTTCCACTATTAGTAGTTTTTCTTAGTATTGATAATGGAAAATTATTGGTGCATATAAAACCAGTATCATTATCAATAAAAAAAACAGAAGCGATAGTTTTATCATAAGTTGAGTCAATAATCCAGTTAGTTCCACCATTTGTTGTTTTTAATAAAATACCCTTATTACCATAGGTATAAAATAAATTACCTTCTCCGCCTACAACCCAGCCAGTATCTTTATTAATAAAACTTAAGCTAAATAAATTCAAATTAGTAGAAATACCAATGTTTTCCCAAGTTAGTCCCATATCTGTGGTTTTAAGTATAGTGCCTTTTTCACCTACAGCGTAGCCCGTTGTTTGGTTTACAAAATGCACTCTATACAAGGAATTAGTTGTGTTTGATGGAATAGAATCCCAGTGCTCACCGCTATCGGTTGTTCGTATGATATAACCATTAGCACCAACAGCAACCACTGTATCGTAATTAATACAGTAAACGCCATACAATGGATAAGTTGGCACAAAATTTAATTTAGTCCAACCGATTTCTTGGGAATTTATTTGTTTTACCGGGAAAGCAAAACTCATAAGGAGCATTACAATAATTGTTATAAATTTTTTTGATCTCATATTTTTATATTTTTAAAATTAAAAAACAAATATACAAAAAAATTGAAATAATCCAATTTTTTTTATTATTTACATAATTTATTAGATTAAAATTTTATTAATTTTTCCGTTCTTATAATTTTATTATTATCCATTATAATTAGGTAATATACGCCATTTGGCTCATCGGCTAAATCAATTATTATTTGATTATTTTTCAAGTTAGAATTATATATAATTTTCTGACCTATTGAATTATAAACCATAAGATTTATTTCTGATATATCAATATCTGATGATGGAGTTATTATTATTTTATCTTTAAATGGATTGGGGTAAATTTCAATTAACTTTGTTTGGGGTATAAATTGGTCTATCCCGATAATATTCCATTGTTCTTTTGAAAGAAAAGCAAAAAAGAGCAAAGAAATAGTATCATTATTTGCATCTATGTAACGATATGGTAATACGTTAAAAATTGTAGTGTCAGTTTCTCGTAAAAAAGTAGGCCATTGGTCATACATGGTTCCAGGGCTATCAAACCACCCACCAGGAAACCAATTAGTTAATAAAGTACCGTATATGCTGTCGCTTAAAAAATTATAAGAGTTACCACATCTCACAGTAATTGGAAAATTTTTACATAGAATATTTATATAAATTTGGGATATACCAGAAGAGTAAGGGTTAAAATTATAAAT
>LUZL01000095.1 GCA_001603615.1 Bacteroidales bacterium Bact_20
GTTTCAGGTTTTATAGTTTTATTTTTTTCGGGAATTGTCTCTGGAGTTTCTTTAGATTTAGAAACTTCTTCTATTTTTTCTTCAGTTTTATCTTTGTCTATATCCAGATTGTAATTTTTTTTAATAATAATATATGCATCTTCGCCAATTCTATCATTAGGTGTATTTACCTTTATACCATTAGCTTTTAATAGTTCTTGTAATTCGGCAAATGTAACTCCCAGCTCACGTGTGAGTTGATTTAATCTATATGTTTTTACTTCATTCATAATAAAAATCTCACTACAAAGTTAATTTATTTTTTTTAAGTTTTAATCATTAAATATTTTATAAACATAAAATCAAAATTTTTTAATATTATTCAAATTCTGCTCTAATAATTTTTTGTATTTCTTCTACAGTTTCTTCTTCGAAATCAGCGAGATCAGCCAGATCTTTTACAGAATATGAAAGGACTTTTTTAGCTGTATCACAACCAATAGCTTTTAATTGATTAATAATCCATTGATCTATGACATCGCTAAACTCTTGAATGTCTATATCCTCTTCTTCTCCTTCTTCTAGCTCACGATAGACCTCTATATCATATCCAGTAATACGTGAAGCTAATTCAATATTTTGTCCATTTTTACCAATAGCAAAAGATATTTGATCAGGTTTCACTATCACTATAGCTTTATCTCCTTCTAGCTGAATGTCGGTAATTTTAGCAGGGGCCAAAGCTCTCTGAATAAATACTTTAGGATTATTAGAGAAATTTATTACATCTATATTTTCATTTCTTAACTCCTGAATAACTGGGAAGATACGAGAACCTTTAACGCCCACACATGCACCTACAGGATCAATGCGGTCATCATATGATTCTACAGCTACTTTGGCTCTCACACCTGGAATACGAGCTATTTTTTTAATAGTGATCAGGCCATCAGCTATCTCTGGGACCTCTTGTTCCATTAGACGAGCTAGAAATTCAGTACTAGTACGTGATAAATAAATATATGGAGTACCAGCTCTGTTTTCTATTTTATAAATAGCAGCTCTAATAGTATCACCTTTTTTATAATGATCGCCGGGTATCATTTGATCTTTTGTCAAAATTAATTCTATGCCGTCTTCATCAGTTACAATTATTTCATTTTTTAATACTTGATGTACCTCACCTACTAGAAGTTCACCGATTTGATCATTGTATTTTTCAAAGGTTACTTGATTTTCAAATTCAGTAATACGAGCTTTTATCATTTGTAAAATAGTTTGTATCTCTCTACGAGAGAAATTTTCTATTCCATAAGGTTCAGTAACCTCTTCGCCTACCATAAAGTCTGGTTCTATCTTGAGAGCATCTTTTAATTCTATTTGTGTATTAGGATCCTCTAACTGCCCGTTAGGTACTATTACTCTATTTCGCCATAATTCTATATCTCCTGTCTCTGGATTTATAGCAAAATAAAAATTAGAGGCATCACCATAATTTTTCTCTAATACACCTTTGAAGATTTCATCTAATAGCTCCATCAATGTCTCTTTATCTATACCTTTTATATCTTGAAATTCGTTAAAAGCTTCTAATAAACTTACTGTTGCCATAATTTTAATTTTTTTACAATTTTAAAATTTCTTTACATTCTTTGATCTGTGATAAATCAATGATTGTTTCTTCTTTTTCTTTTTTATTTTTTTGTATCTCTATTGTTAATTTTTCTTTTTCAAAATTAATTAATTTACCTCTAATAGTTTGATTATCAATAGTTTTTATTTGCATTAAGTGTCCTATATGTTTATGGTACTGCCTTTCATCGGTTAAAGGATTACCAATACCATGAGAAGATACATCTAGCTGGTAATCATCTTCTACTAATGAGAGGTTCTTTTCTACATATCTGCTCACTTTCACACAGTCATCTATAGTAACATTAGTCTCACTGTCAAGATAAATATTAATTTTACCACTATTATCTACTTCTAATTTTGTTAAAAAAATATTTGTCCCCTCAGTCACTTCCTCTACAAGTTTTTTAATATATTCTTTGTCTATCATATATTTTTTTTAAAAATAAAGGGAGCTAAATGCCCCCTCTCTATTTATCATACTGTCCGACCAGGATTCGAACCTGGACAGGCAGAACCAAAATCTGCAGTGCTGCCGTTACACCATCGGACATTTTTTATTTTGCAAAATTACTAATTTATTTTTATATGAAAAAACATTTATTTAAAACTATAAAACAAAAATTTTGATTGTGTATTTTCGTATATTTTTCTGAGGGAGTTTTATAGAATATAATAATCATTAAATAAGAAAATTTTTGGTGTCATACTTATTGATTATTTTTGTAAATCTTAATCTATTAAATAAAAATGGCAAAAGGATCGGTATCTTCATTAGCTAAGCAAACAGCTATTTATGGTATTAGTAGCATTCTAGGTAGATTATTAAATTACTTATTAGTTCCTTTATATTCAAGGTTATTTTTGCCACCAGAGGCCGCAGTGTATATAGAGTTTTATGCATACGCAGCAATATTTTTAGTCATTTTAACTTATGGAATGGAGAC
>LUZL01000096.1 GCA_001603615.1 Bacteroidales bacterium Bact_20
TTTCTAATATTAATGCTCAAACCAATACCAACAGAGCAACTGTTAAATTCGGTCCTGAGTATGTAATGAATAACCAAAAATATCAATTAAAAAAAATCATAAGTGCACAATCACAACAATATTTACTCATCGGGAATGAATTAGTTAATTTTTCATTTTATGGCAGAGTACTTTTAGCTAATGCAGGTAGCGATCTGAGGATAAGGAATTTAATACCATTAACATTCCAGGGAGCAGACGATATAGAAGAATTGATTTTTTTGGATATGTATGAGATAAAAGATAATATTTATGTGTTTGGTATAATAAACGATAAAAAAAGCCAAATCAGGTCTCTATATATGCTTACTTTAGATAATGAAGAGTTAGTAGCTTCTAAACCTAGAAAATTGGGGGCTTTTAATTATAATTATACTAATTCATTCAATGTAACTAAGTTTCAACTTAGTGTATCTCAAGATAGCTCAAAAATATTAATTTTTTATCCTGCACCATACAAGGCAGGTATGCCTCAGAAATTTGGAGCTATGGTATTTGATGCAAATATGAATAGAATATGGGCAAACGAATTTGAGCTACAATATACAGATGAGAATTTCGTTATAGATAAATTTTTTGTAACTAATAATGGTCAAATAGTACTAAATTGTGCTAAATATGAGGGAAAAAACTCTACCCTGGGTAGATTAAAAGAAAAGAATTACAGTTTTTTACTTTTAATAACAGATGAAAAAGGTCAAAATGTGAAAGAAGTAAATATTGATGTAAAAGATAAATATATTAGTAAGATGATAGCTGGCTCTCTACCTAATAATGACATTGTTTGTGGTGGATTAACATTTTCTAAAAAAGAGTCATCCAAGGCGAGCGGTTATTTCTATGCTGTCATAGACCACATTAATTATGAGATTAAAACAATGAATACTTCCAACTTTTCACCTGAATTTATAGCAGAGGGACTGGGCAAATACGAATCTCAAGACATATTAAATAAATCTGCTAATGGCGAAGAAGTAGCTCTAAATAATTGTAAATTTAAAGATATTGTCGTGAATAATGATGGCTCTGTAATATTATTTATTGAGCAAATAAACGAAGATAACGATATAGATATGATTTATTCATATGATGATATAGTTATTATGAAATTTAATCCTGATGGAGAGAAAAAGTTTATAGTTAAAATACCCAAAAGACAGCATATAAATGGAGCAGATAAATCTCTGATTTCCTATATTTATACCATTAAAAATGATAATATTTATATTATTTATAATGATAATATTAAAAATTATGAATCTCCACAACCTTTACTACCAAAAGAATTTAATAATTTGCCTGCAATGGCCAGAAATAATTGGGGATTAGCTCTATGCACTATAGATCCTAATGGCAATATATCTCGAGAATTACTTTTTTCTAATAAAGAACAAAATGGTTTCTTTGCTCTACCAGTGAATTCTAAAATCAAGCATAATAAAGATATCGCCTTATTATTAGCAAAAACGCCTTCATTAGCTGCACCTTCTTTTAAATTAGCTAATATTAAGATTCAATAATTTATTTAACTTTCATTACTTCTATAAATTCATTGAAGGAAGTATAAATAATTTATTATTTTATATTTTTTGAACATATATTATTCTTTCATTTTTTAATGCTGATAAATTTTATCAATTATTTTATAATAATTTATTATTAGTAAGTAAAATGTATTTTTATATAAAATTGATAGATATTTTTGATTTTTTTCATAAATAAACAAAGAAAATTTGTATTTTAAATAAATTAAAATAAATTTGTAAAAAAATATTTATGAAACAATTATTTATATTCTTATTTACATTAATATTCATTTCTAATATTAATGCTCAAACCAATACCAATAAAGCAACAGTAAAATTCGGTCCTGAATCTGTCATTAAAGATGGAAATACCTTGATAACTAAAATGATAAGTGCTAAACCTGAGCAATATTTCTTCCTAGGCAATCAAACTATTAATTTTACAAATAAATCTAGAATGGTAATAGTGAATGCTGGAAGAGATCTACGATTTAGGAATGTTGTACCATTAGTTTTTCAAGGGTTAGACGATATAGACGTATTAAATTTTTTAGATATATACGAAGTTAATGATAATATTTATGTATTTGGCATTGTGAACGAAAAAAAAGAGAAAAACATGTCTCTTTATATGCTTACCCTTGATAAAGAAGAATTAATAGCTGCTAACCCAAGAAAATTAGGTACTATTAATTATGACTTTACTAGCTACATGTTTGTAAATAAATTTCAACTCTCCTTATCTCAAGATAGCTCAAAAATATTAATTTTTTATCCAGCACCATACAAAACTGGTATGCCTCAGAAATTTGGTGCCATGGTATTTGATAAAAATATGAGTAGAATATGGGCAAATGAATTTGAGCTACCATATGCTGATGAGGATTTCGTTATAAATAAATTTTTTGTAACTAATAATGGTCAAATAGTATTAAATGGTACTAAATATGAAGGTAAAAACTCACGCATTAGCAGGGCAAAACAGGATAATTATAGCTTTGTACTTTTAGTCACAGATGAGAAAGGGCAAAATTTAAAACAAATAGATATAAATGTGAATAATAGGTTTATCAATGAGCTGTCTGCTGGTTCACTACCTAATAATGACATTGTTTGTGTGGGATTAACATCTTCTAAAAATGTATCTAAACGTGCTAGTGGTTATTTCTATGCTGTTGTCGATCACAATGATTTAGAAATTAAAAAAATAAAGACTTTTAATTTTTCACCGGAATTAATAGCCGAAGGCTTTGGAAAATACGAAGCTCAAGATATATTAAATAAATCTGCTAATGGTGAAGAAGTAACATTAGATAATTATACTTTTAAAGATATTTTTGTAAATGATAATGGTGATGTAATAGCTTTTGCAGAACAAACAATGAACATAGGAGAGGAAGGACGTTATTATTACGATATACTTGTATTTAGATTTAGTCCGGAAGGAGAAATCAAATTTTTAGTTAAAATACCAAAAAGGCAAAAAGCTAGTATAGAGTTTTTCTTTACATCTTCTTTCTTATATACAATTTACAACGATAATATTTACTTACTGTATAATGAAAATATTAAAAATTTAATTACTCCCCAAACAATGCCACCAAAGGCTATTGTAGATTTTACAGCTTCTAATAAGGATTTGTGTTTAGCACTATGTACTATAGATCCTAATGGTAATAAATCTGTTGAAGTACTTTTTACTGGTAAAGAATCAGAAGGCTTCACAGCATATCCAGTAAATTCTAAAGTAATGGCTCCAAATAAAATAGCTTTATTTATGATATATGCAAAAATGATATCAATTCCTAAATATAAGATTGCTATTGTAGATATTAAATAAAATCTTTAATATAATTTTTAATGAAAAATCCTTATTATAATAATATTATTACACCAGTAGATTTTAATGATTTTACAGAGCTGATAGTAGAGCAAGCATATCAGATAGCTACATTATTCAACTGTGATATCACTCTGCTACACATAGTACATGACATTAAATCTATCAAAGATGGAGCTAAAGAATATTATGATCCTGATGAGAGCATTATTAGAAAACTGAAACTGCTATCTAGTATTTATCATAAAAGATATGAAATAGATTTTCATTACAAAATATTACAAGGCGATGTGAGTGATACTATAATCTCTTTTGCATATGAAAATTATGCTAGGTTAATAGTAATGGGCAAAGTCGGCAGAATACATATTAACCAAACACAAGCTATTGGCAATAACACAGCTCAGGTGATTAGAAAAGCATATTGTCCTGTTTTAGTCACATCTCCTTATGGTGTAAAAAGTGAATTTAATACGATACTTTTCCCTATAGATCTCACACAACCTATAAGTCAAAAAATTAATGCAGCTATACAATTTAGTAGATTTTATTTAAGCTCTCTAAAGATTGTCTTTGTGATGACAAACACAAATATGAATAGAGAAAACGAATTTAAACAAAAATTAGAGAAAATTAGAATTTTCATGATAGAGAATAATGTACATTGTACTACAAATTTGTTAGCTAATATGGAACCTCATAAAACTATAGCTGAGGAGATATTAGAATATGCTAATTATTCCGAAGCAGATATGATTTTTTTGATGACGCAACAAGAGATAGAAGCTGACTGGCGTCATACTTATATAGGAAGTACAGCTACACAAATTATAAAAGCCGCTACAGTTCCTGTGCTTACTGTTACCCCATTTCAAAATACTTTTCAAGTTTTTTAAAAAAATATTTTAAAGATGAAACGTTTAATACCTAATTTTATAACTTTATGTAATGGTTTTTTTGGTATTATTAGTATTATAGCAATATTAAATGGCCAAATTAATTTTGTTCCTTATTTTTTTGCGGGAGCTCTTTTATGTGATTTTTTAGATGGCATGATTGCTAGACTACTTAATACAAGCTCCGAAATTGGTAAAGAACTTGACTCATTATGCGATACGATTAGTTTTGGTGTGTTACCAGCAGTTTTAATAGCTTTTATGCTAAAGCATTATGGTGCTTCATCAGATATTTTAATTTATTTAGCTGCTATTTATCCATTATTTACTATTTATCGCTTAGCAAAATTTAATGTGAAATTTAGTAATCTGCCATATTTTGTTGGACTCTCATCACCATTAGCAGCCATTATGGTAATTACTTTATTTTTCTTAAATATACAATGGCAGATGCCATTGGCATTATATTTAGGACTAAATTTAATAATAGCTCTTTTGATGGTGTTACCTGTACATTTTTATACTTTCAAAGATTTACAAAAATCTAATATTGGAAAGTTTTTGTTAGCAATTATATTTATAGCTATAATAATATTATTTATCTTGTTTGCATGGATATCTGTTATGATTTTATTAATTATTTATTTGATAGTGGCCATCATATTAGGATATAGAAAATAAATATAATAAGATTATTTGTAAAAACTAGTTTGATATTTATTAAGAATTAAAATTTTTAAATACTGCGGAGAAGTCAATAAAAATCAATAATTCCAGATAGTATTAGATTTATAATGATTTCAACCTATTTAATTAAATTGACATTAAATATTTTAATTATTGTTTTAATAGTGATACTTATATCTGTTTTTAAAGACATGTTCTTTATGTAGTTTAAACTTAATTGCAGTTTTTGTGGCATAATAATATTAATATAAGCTTCCTCTGGTGAAGAATAGTTAGATAAAATTTCATTTTCGTTAATGTAATCTAAAGAAGCATAGTCAGATAATCCTGGACGAACTTTTAGCACTTTTTTCTCTTGCTCATTATACAAAGCTACGTATTCTGGTATTTCAGGTCTAGGTCCTATGAAACTCATATCTCCAGTTAAGATATTCCATAGTTGTGGCAGCTCATCTATTTTATATTTTCTCAAAAAATATCCAATTTTAGTAATGCGGGGGTCCTTTGTACCAATTGTCAATTTGCCTATGCTGTCCGCGTTTTTTTTCATTGTGCGGAATTTTAAAATTTTAAAAATTTTGCCATTTTTACCTACCCTTTTTTGTTTATAAATGATAGGGAATCCATCGTCTATGATTATGAATAAAGCAATAATAAAGAAAAAAGGTAATAATATAATTAAAAATATTAATGAAAAGATAAAATCTAAACCTCTTTTAATAATTACATATTTCATCTACTGAGCGTTTTACAGCATTTATTACTTGTACTTGCATTTCATCAGTTAAATCATAATAAACAGGCAAAGAAATCTCACGTGCATATTCTTTATATGCTATTGGATAGTCTGCAATATTGTATCCTAAATTTTTATATAAAGTCATCATTGGTAATGGCTTAAAATGTACATTTGTAGTAACTTCCTTTTCAGCGATGGCTTTTATAATTTTATTTCGCATATCTTCATTGCAATCATTTATTCTAAGCTGATAAACATGAAAAGAAGATTTACGAATACTATCTTCGAAGATAGGACATACAAATCTGTTATCAAAAGCAAAAGCATCATGGTACTTTTTAAAAATAGATTTTCTTTTCATTAACATGTCATCATCATATCTTTGTAGTTCCACGATACCTATAGCTGCTTGGATGTCAGTCATATTATACTTATAACCAGCCTCTACGATATCATATTCCCAATTACCTATTTGAAATTTGGATAATGCATCTTTAGTTTGACCATGTAGTGATTTAATTTTTAACTCTTTGTATATAGCATCCCTATCAAAATTATTAGGTAAATTGATAGCTATAGCTCCACCTTCGGCTGTAGTGAGGTTTTTGACAGCGTGAAAGCTAAAAACTGTAAAATCTCCCCAATTACCAGTTTTTTGGTCTTTATAAATAGCACCTAAGCTATGTGCTGCGTCAGAAAGTAACATCATCCTACCTAATTGCTTTTGTTTATCATTTGATGGTGTAAATATATACTTTTTTTCATTTATAAGATTCATTATTTCAGTATAATCACAGGGTAGTCCAGCGATATCCACAGGTATGATAGCTTTAGTTTTATTATTAATTAATGGTTCTATTTTATTAACGTCAATATTAAAATCTTTAGCAGATACATCAACAAAAATTGGTTTAGCACCACAATGCAGTACCACATTAGCAGTGGCAGCATATGTGATAGCTGGTACTATTACTTCATCACCTACGCCTATACCAAACCATCTCAGTGCTAGCTCTAGTCCTGCAGTTGCAGAATTTACACATAGAACTGGTCCATTATTTATGTATTCAGCCAATAATTGCTCAAAAATTTGAACTTTAGGACCTGTAGTTATCCATCCAGATTTCAAAACTTCTAAAACAGCTTCTATATTTTTTTCATCTATTCTTGGAGGAGAAAAAGGTATCATTTTTTCTACAAAATTAGAAATAATTTATGACTTTTTATTATTTGCATATTGAGGTGCTTAGAATCCAAAGTTTGTAATATTTAATTATAATTCTTTTAAAAAATTCAATTAATTTTGCATATTTAAAAATATATTTTATAATGTCTAATTGGAAATATTTAAAAACAAAAACGTTTTGGGCACATATAGGTTTGATGCTTGTTACATTTATTGTTTTTATTTTCATTGTTAAATTTTTTCTAGATATCTATACAAGACATGGTAGAGAAATAGAATTATCAGATTATACAAATAAAACTTTAGAAGATATAAAAGATGAAAAGGTAGATATAATAGTAATAGATAGCATTTTTAATGAAGAGTTGCCACCTCTTACTATTGTAAATCAATATCCTGAACCAGGAATAAAAGTGAAACCTGGCAGAAAAGTTTATGTAACTGTTGTTAGTCAATCATATGAAAAAGTTCCCCTCCCAGACTTGACAGATCTCACTTTGAGAGCAGCTACAATGCAACTGCAAGCTTATGGTTTCCAAATCGGGAGAATAGAGCAAGTGCCTAGTATAGGACAAACGGTTATTGCTGCGAAACAAAATGGGAAAGAAATTCCTTGGGGTACTATTCTTAAAAAAGGTAGTGTAGTAGATTTAGTTATAGGTAGCGGTATAGAGGATAAAATGGATTCTTCAATGATAAACGTTGATGTTGATGAACAAGCTGGCATTTTGGATGCTATATCAAAAATTTTTGGTATTGATAGTTAAGTTATTTTATTTAAAATAATTATTATGAAAAAATTTAATTTATTTTACCTTGTAATATTTATTATTTTATTAACATTAAGTGCTTGTAAGCAAAATAATAATGAGATTCTCACCTCCGAATTTATATATGATGTATATATACTACCAGTAGAATATGATATGCCCTTTGTTAATTATTTAGGTCATAAAGATAGGCAAGAAGTTTTGGACTTTGTATATAAAGCTATTGAACAAGATAAAGTAACTGATAGTTTAGGAAACATAATTTCTTTAGATCAAATAAATAATAATTTAACATTAATAGATTCTACTTTTATCAATAATCCAAAAAACAATTTTGAAAATTTCATTTTAAATTTATGGGATGTTATAAGATTTTATGAATCTTGGAATTATAATAAAAAAACAGGACAAATTTATAAAACTGTTAAAAAAATTTCTTTTTTAAAAGCTGTTAAAGATTCTTTCATGATGCCAATTAAAAGTAAAAACATTTTTAGCATAGAACTAAACGAAGCTACTAATAAATTAAAAATAGATTTCAATAAACCTATAGTTATATATGATGCTTGCATCATTCCTTTAGTTGAGAGTGCTTCACCATATTATCATCAGATATCACTAAATGATAGACAAAAATATTTCAATGATTTATTTAATATTGTTAAAAATAATAAAATCCCAGTATTAGATTATTTTTATAATTCTATACCAAAAGAAAAAATTTCTGAATTATTCTATACTAGAGGTATAGAAGAAAATACAAATAGAGAGGTAAATATTCCTGTTTCCTTAGATGATATAGGAAGAATAAAATTTATGGAACAATGGTACTGGGATAATACAAATATTTCTTTAAATAAATATGTTATCGGAGTAAACCCTGGTTTAAGGGTGATGCAGGAAGATGATTTGATCGGTTATTCTCCTTTATTTTGGACTATTTTTAATAAACAATTTATAGATGTCCTACGATAGTAAATATTTTACTAATTGTAATATTTGTCCTAGACAGTGTAATGCTAATAGATATGAGAGACGTGGCAGCTGCGCTGCTTCAGATGAATTAGAAGTATCATCTATTGTTATTCATAAAGGCGAAGAACCAGTAATTAGTGGTGAATATGGTATTTTAAATGTTTTTTTTTCTAATTGCAATCTTCGTTGCATTTATTGCCAAAATTACCAAATTAGTTTAAATAATCAATATTCTAAAAAATATATAGTGGATGAGCTGGTGAGTGAAATAAAAAAATTATTACCACTGGAGATTTATCACATTGGTTGGGTTACTCCTACACATTATGCTATATTTTTACCAGAGATTACTGAGAAATTGAGATCATGGAGACCAGAGCTAAAATTTGTTTATAATAGCTCTGGATATGATAAAGCCGCTATGATTAGACTACTAAAAAATTATATAGATGTTTATCTACCAGATTTCAAATATGCTATTCCCGATATTGCTCAAAAATATTCTCATGCTAGAAATTACTCACAATATGCGTTGAGTGCTATTAAAGAAATGATATATCAAAAAGGGACCAATTTAATATTAGATGATAATGGTCTTGCAGTTTCTGGAGTGATTATTAGACATTTAGTGCTACCTGGCAATATAGAAAATTCATTGAAAGTACTTGATATTTTATATGATAATTTCGGCACCAATATTTGGCTATCATTAATGGCTCAATACACTCCTATTAAACAATTGACACTACCACAAGAGCTGCAAGTTTCCCTTACAGAAAGTGATTATAACAAAGTAATAGATTATTTAGAAGAATTAGGATTTTATCGTGGATGGATCCAAGATTTGGAAGCTATAGATGAATATATTCCTGATTTTGCTCATACAAGTAATCCATTTGATTGTAATTAAATAAAAATTATTTAATTTTACCTGATTAAATAATGATAATATATGGTAAAAAATAAAAAAGTAATAGTTGTTTTACCAGCATATAATGCAGAAAAAACTTTAGAACAAACATTTAATGAGATACCTCACGATATAGTAGATGAAATCGTAATAGTAGATGATTGTAGTAATGATAACACCATAGAAGTAGCAAAGAAATTAGGGATAAAACATATAATAAAACATGAAAAAAATAAAGGATATGGTGGTAATCAAAAAACATGTTATGACCATGCATTAGCAATAGGTGGAGATATAATAATCATGGTTCATCCCGATTATCAATACACACCACTTTTGATTGAACCAATGGCATATGTTTTAGCTAATGGACTATATCCAGTGATATTCGGTTCACGTATTTTAGGGAGGGACGCACTGAAAGGGGGTATGCCTATGTATAAATATATTGCTAATCGTATTTTGACATTAATAGAAAATCTAATGCTTGGACAAAAACTTACAGAATATCACACAGGATACAGAGCATACACTAGAGAAGTACTAGAAACTATCAATTATAAAGCTAATAGTGATGATTTTATTTTTGATAATCAAATCATCGCACAAATATTTAATGCTGGTTTTAGGATAGCAGAGATTAGCTGCCCCACAAAATATTTTACTGAGGCATCTAGTATATCTTTTAAAAGAAGTGTGAAATATGGATTGGGAGTTTTAAAAATTTCTTTACAATATAGATTAAATAAATGGAAACTGGTAAATTATAAATATTTAATACCACTTAAATAATTTTTTCATGCTTAATATAATAAATGCTTTTTTGCAGCATTTACCCATTTAGCATCATATTTATAATTAGTAAAGTAAACTATCAAATCTGCATCATATTTATAGTCAGTAAAATATATAACCTTATTAGCATCATATTTATATTCTGTGAAATACCATAATCCCTTATTCCCCTCTGCATCATATTTATAATCACATTTATAAACTATCAAATCTGCATCATATTTATAATTAGTAACATATACTACGATATCTGCATCATATTTATAATTAGTTGAATAAATTACTTGAGAATCTAGAGAAAGAATAAAAAATAAAATAAATGAAATAAAAAATAATATTTTTTTCATAGAAAATTTTTATAAAATTATATCAAAAATTGAGCCATAATGATATATTAATTTAAAAAAACATATCATGCAATAGTTAATTTATTAAGAGTATGCTAAAAAATAATAATAAATCTTTATTTTTTAAAAATAATAGCAAAAATGAGTATATTTGTAAAAAAATATTATGAGGGAAAATGTATATTGCGTTATCATGTCTGGTGGTACAGGTGTACGCTTTTGGCCTATGAGCAGAGAAAATAAACCCAAACAATTTCTAGATATTTTATTAACGGGGCAGACACTAATACAAAATACATACAATAGATATATTAAAGTAGTTAAAAAAGAGAATATACGATTTGTACTTTCTAGGATTCATGTAAATCTATTAAAAGAACAAATACCAGATATAACAGATGAACAGATAATAATAGAGCCTGATAGGAGAAATACGGCACCAGCAATAGCATATGCTTCAGCAAAGATTTATAAAGACGATCCTAATGCAATATTAATATTTGCTCCTTCAGATCACTTAATTGAGGATGAAGATGCTTTTAGAGAAGTAATAAATCAAGCGATAGAATATGTAAAAGAAAATGATGTCTTGATGACCTTGGGAATTAAACCCACTCGCCCTGATACTGGCTTTGGTTATATACAATTTATTCCTAAAAAAGGACAAAAAATATGTAAAGTGAAAACTTTCACCGAGAAGCCTGCAATAGAATTAGCAAGAACATTTATTAGAAGTGGTGACTTCCTCTGGAATGCTGGTATTTTTGTATGGAAAGCTAAAACAATAATAGACGCTTTCAAAGAATATGAACCAGATATTTATAATGCATTTATGAGTGATTTGTCATGGTATAACACTGATAGTGAACAACAACAAATAGAAAAAATTTATTCAAATATCAAAAAAATATCTGTAGATTATGCTATTATGGAAAAAGCAAATAATGTATACACTATAATTTCTGAATTTCCATGGAATGATTTAGGTACCTGGGCATCTCTGCATGAAAAGCGTCCTAGAGATGAAAATAATAATAGCATAATTGGCAAAAATGTAATGATTTATAATACTGAGGATTGTTTAATACAAATGCCTTTAAATAAAAAACTTGTTGTTATTGAAGGATTAAAAAATTTCATAGTTGTAGAAAATGATGATATGCTATTGATAATAAATAAAGATGATGAACAATATCTTAGAAATATTGTACAAGATATACTGATCGAAAAAGGTAGTGAATATATTTGATGCTAAGAATATATCAATAGTTATTTAAATTAAACTTAATTTTATGACTAGACAGCAAGCACTCCAAATACTATCTTTACCTAATAATGCTACTGAAAATGAAATAAAAAAACGTTACAAAGAATTAGCTAAACTCTATCATCCTGATAGTAATACCGAACAGAGTAATTCTGATAAATTTATTGTAATCACAGAAGCATATTTGTACTTAATTAATAATAAAACTAATAATATATCTCATAATAATGAAAATTTGTATAAAAAACAAGCATATGAATATGCAAAAATGAGATATGAAGAATTTAAAAAACAAGAAGAAGAATTAAACAATATACCTACTAGTAAAATACTCTATCCTTCATGGATAAATGTATTATTTTTTATTTTGAGTATAGTATTTATGTTAGATTACTACCTACCAAAACAATGGTATGAATGTAAGGACGCATATATCATAGAGCCACAAAACGAAGAAGAAGACTATATGATAAAAGCCTGTAAATATAATATATTAGCTGAAAGATTATCTCTAATGGATATTTACTTATTAGAAAAAAATGGTATAATATATTTAAAAAAAACAAAGATACTAGGAGTAATTTTTAGCTATGCAATAGATCCTGAAGTAAAAGTATATAATGTAACTACGAATAGATATATCACATATCCTAGTCTATGGCTTTCATTAATATTTTCAGGAATAGTATTATTTTTACCACTTAAAAATATTCAACAAAAATTATTGGTAAAATTTTTATCATTAGTTTTTATGTTAAGCTTTTTATTACCTTTTATAGCTATAGGATTTGCTTTAATTGTATAATTCTTATGAAAATATTGTTTAAGGGAAATAATAGAATGAAACATTATTGTTTAACTTTCCATGATATCTAATATTTCAGTTTTATCAACTTAAAATACCGCTTCCATGCCCATCTATCATGCGATGATAAATTTAGTAATCTTCCAACATCAGACACCACCTCATCTTTCAGATACTTATTCATCACCATAAACCACATCAAGTAGTTCTGAAGGTACTTAGTAGCTACTCCTCTGAATCTGCTCATCCAAATAAGGAGATTTTTAATCTTTTTCTCTGCTACTTGTGTGCTATATACTGCTAATCCCTTTGTATGCTTTCTTACTAAAACTTTTTTACTTTTAGATTTCATCACTGCCTTTTTGAACTCTTCATTAGGTTTGATACAGATGGTATTTTTTTCTGACACTCTATGCTTCAATTCATTTTTTAATTGTTCGTTTAATACTCTATGCTCACCTGTATGTTTGAAAAGTAAATTACCTTCTCTATCTGTCATCACTAGCACTGCTACATTAGGATGTATAGTTTTCATAGCTTGCTCTTTCTCTTCTAAACTTTTGAACCTTCGTCCTTTCTCTGAATATTCCATTAATAGCTCATCTGCTTCAGTAATTCCAGAGAAAGTAATGCCACCTTCAAATCCTTGGATAGCAGATAGAATTCTATGTCGCCATTTGAAACTAGTTGGTAAACTGATACCTACTTCTTTAGCACAAGCTCTGAGACTTTTTCCTTCTAGCATACATTTTAGATAATCAAGCATCAGATAATATTTATGTGAGTAATAAACAATAGACTTAGCAGTCTCTCTGAATCTATACTTACAACTTTTACACTGATAGACTTGCCTGCCATCACTAATACCAGCTTTAGCTACATGCTCATAGTCGCATCTAGGACAGATAGGAGCAGTAGATAAAATCTTAATTCTTTGATAATCTAGAGCTGTCAACTTATTTTCTGTAAGAAATTCGTAGAGATTATCTAAAAATTCGCGTTTGCCTTCTTTGGTTAGAGTCAGCATTTCTGCTATGACTTCGGATGAATATTCCATAACTTTTTTAATTTTTTCAAAAGTAGTTAAAATATTTAACATGAAAAGTTAAACATAAATGTATAATTTTAAAAATTCATTACAAAAACTTGTTAATTTTTTAAAATATCCCATAATTTAATTCTCTCAATCATTATTAAATAAACGTTTATTTTATTTATTCAAAATATTAATATATTGAATACGATTTTCTAACTTTTTACTTTAATATTGTCTATGCCCTATAGTCAATTTTTGCTAGATCATATATATTGATTACGAAGTATTTGGTGAGGTATTATCACCTGAATAAAATATGAGTTTAACATTTTGCGATACAGTTAGAATATATTTTTATTATCAATTAATGATTAATATAGAAAAAGATATTAGTTTTAATTGTGAGGGAGAATGTAATTTTAGTATAATTCCTTTAGAGAATAAAGAGTAGCCTCCATATTAATTTTTTTGGACATATTAAGGAAATTAAGTTACCAATGATTCTATTTTTTATGTATATGATGATGGGAATTATTTACTTGAAGTTAGAAATTATACATAGTTTTCTTGTTTTTTTCTAGTTAGTATTATTGTTGAGTTTGCTCCATTACCTAATATTACAGTCACAGCGAATCCATCAGAGATTTGTATAGAAGAAAGATCAGAACTGATGGAGAGTTAAGAAATCACTGTAAAAAGCTTCAACTGAACAATTTATTGAATTATAGTTAATTTTATTTCTACCCTTAATTGACAACTATAGAAGATCCAATTATTTTTTGTCAGAAATTTTTTTCTTAGAGTTTCTTAATGTTAATTATTATTTGTCATTTAGTAATGATAATAGCTTAGAAAAGTTTTCATCTATTCAGAAATATTTGGAATTAGGCAGCTATCGCTGTATATTATTTGCGTTGGATGATAATACTGCAGGAGCACAAATAGTAATTAAAGAAATTTATGATATAAAAATGCTATATGTGGGAAAAGTTTTAGTTTTGTATTAATTTTATGTTTACAAGATATTCAAATTATTATTTAGAAGCAGGTGTAGATGAAGCTGGCAGAGGTTGCTTAGCAGGTCCAGTCTTTGCTGCTGCTGTCATTTTACCAGACCAATTCTCTCATCCTTTAATAAAAGATTCTAAAAAACTAACTGCTAAAGAGCGTGAAGCAGCTAGAAAAATCATAGAAGCCAATGCTATCAGTTATGCTGTAGCTCAGATACCTAATGAGATAATAGATGAGGTGAATATACTGCAAGCTACTATGATGGCTATGCATAGAGCATTAGCTCTATTAAATATACAACCAGAATTTATCGTGATCGACGGTAATTATTTCATCCGATATAGAGAGCTTCCTTACCAAACTATCAAAAAAGCTGATAATACTTATTATCATGTGGCAGCAGCCTCTATTCTAGCAAAAACATATAGAGATGAATATATGACTATGCTACACGATGACTATCCGATGTATCAATGGGCAAAAAATAAAGGCTATCCCACTAAAGCTCACAGACTAGCAATAGAAAAATATGGCACTAC
>LUZL01000097.1 GCA_001603615.1 Bacteroidales bacterium Bact_20
GCAAAAATGCTAGTAATGAAAATTTACAAAGCAAACAAATATTTCATTATAATCAACCATCAGGTATATACTCATTAGATCCTGCCTTTGCTAGAGATCAAGCACATATCTGGGTAATACAACAATTATATAATACCTTGGTGAGCTTTAATGATTCATTGCAAATAATTCCTAGCATAGCTAAATCATGGGAAATATCAGAAGATAATTGCATTTACACATTTTATTTAAGAGATGATGTGTATTTTCACAAAGATAAATGCTTCAAAGATAGCACTAGAAAATTAAACGCTAAAGATGTAGTATATAGCTTACAAAGATTAGCATCAGATGAGACAGCATCACCAGGGAGGTGGATATTAAACTCTGTAGCAATAAAAAATAACAAATTGTGGATAGAATCTACCAGTGATACAACTGTAGTAATACATTTGAGTAAACCATTTACTTCATTTCTCTCAATACTTGCTATGCCATATTGCAGCATTATACCCCGAGAAGCAATAGATGAATATGGTAGCGAATTTTCTAGACACCCTATAGGTACAGGACCATTTGTCTTTAAATATTGGAAAAAGGATGTGAAATTAATCCTTGCTAAAAACAATAATTATTTTGAAAAAGATTCATTGGGTAATTCACTACCATATTTAGATGGGATATCTATATCATTTATTAAAGATAAACAAGTAGCCTTTATGGACTTTATGCTTGGCAAATTTGATTTTATATCTGGTATAGATCCGTCATTTAAAGATATATTATTTACTAAAAATGGAGAACTAAAAGAAGAATTTAAAAACAAATATATATTACAAAAAAGCTTATTTCTAAATACAGAATATCTGGGCTTTTTAATAAATGAAGATTCACCTTTTAATAATAAAGAACTAAGACAAGCAATATCACTTGGAATAGATAGAGTAGCGATGATGAGATACCTTAGAAATAATTTAGGTTATCCATCATTACAAGGGTTTATTCCACCTATACTAAATCCCCTAGATAGTAACAATAAATATTTAGCATATAATCCTCAGAAAGCGAAACAATTATTAATAAAATCTGGATATTTGGATTATCCAGAAAAAAATAAAATCACCCTCCTCACAAACGACACATATATAGATATAGCAGAATATATACAAAACCAATTAACAAAAATAGGATTAGAAATAGATATAGAAGTAATACCACCAGCTACGTTGAGAGATTTAATGTATAAAGGACAAGCTGATTTTTTCAGAGGTAGTTGGATAGCTGATTACCCTGAAGCAGAAAACTATTTTGCAATATTTTATAGTAAAAATATACCACCTAATGGCCCAAACTATACAAGATTCAGCCATCCTCAATATGACAAACTCTATGAACAGCTATTAAATACTGCAGATGAATCAAAATATAAAATAATAAAAGAAATGAATGAAATATTAATAGAGGAGATGCCAGTAGTGCCATTATATTATGATGTGTCGATACGGTTAATACAGCCATATGTTCAGGGATTAAAGCCAAATAAGATGAACATGTTGAATCTTAAAGAGGTTAAAGTTAAAAAAACGGAAATGAAATAATTATAATTGTTTAACTTTCCATGATATCTAATATTTCAGTTTTATCAATTTAAAATACCGCTTCCATGCCCATCTATCATGCGATGATAAATTTAGTAATCTTCCAACATCAGACACCACCTCATCTTTCAGGTACTTATTCATCACCATAAACCACATCAAGTAGTTCTGCAGGTACTTAGTAGCTACTCCTCTGAATCTACTCATCCAAATTAGAAGATTTTTAATCTTTTTCTCTGCTACTTGTGTGCTATATACTGCTAATCCCTTTGTGTGCTTTCTTACTAAAACTTTTTTAGTTTTAGATTTCATCACAGCCTTTTTGAACTCTTCATTAGGTTTGATACAGATAGTATTTTTTTCTGATACTCTATGTTTCAATTCATTTTTTAACTGTTCGTTTAATACTCTATGCTCTCCTGTATGTTTGAAAAGTAAGTTGCCTTCTCTATCTGTCATCACTAACACAGCTACATTGGGATGTACGGTCTTCATAGCTTGCTCTTTCTCTTCTAAACTTTTGAATTTACGTCCTTTCTCTGAATATTCCATTAATAGCTCATCTGCTTCAGTAATTCCAGAGAAAGTAATGCCACCTTCAAATCCTTGGATAGCTGATA
>LUZL01000098.1 GCA_001603615.1 Bacteroidales bacterium Bact_20
TATACCTAATAGTTTCACTCCTAATGGAGATAATCTAAATGATGTATTGTATGTTTATGGTAATTATATAGAATCTTTGCATTTAGCTATTTATAATCGCTGGGGACAAAAGGTTTTCGAAACTAATGACAAATATGTAGGTTGGGATGGATATTACAACGGTAATCTAGCTCCACCTGGTGTATATGATTATTATTTAGAAGTTTACTGTTATAATAAAGAAAAATTTCAAAAAAAAGGAAATATTACTCTACTGAGATGAAAAAGTTTCTAGTTTTATTTTGTATAATTTCTTCTATACCATCATTGAGATGTCAGGATATACATTGGAGTCAGATATTACAAAATGAGACTTTTCATAATCCAGCTCAGATAGGACTAAATCCTAATATCATTCGTTTGTATACTTCTGCTAAATTACAATGGTATTCAGTTACTAAACCATATCAAACTTATTTAATTTCTGCTGATGGACAAATATTCAAACGTTTACCTCAGATAGATCAGCTAGGTGGTAATTTAATAGTTTTTAGAGAATTCGCAGGTGATGCTAGCTACGGCACTACTTCTATTGCTTTGGGTTTATCTTATACTAAAGGATTAGAAGGGAAGTATTTCCATATACTTAGTGCGGGATTACAAGGGTGGTACAATTTCAGATCTTTTGATTTCACTCAACTACATTTTGGTGATCAGTATAATGGCGATATTTTTGATCCTACTTTGCAAACTAATGAACAGTATTTAGATGAAAAATTATCTTATTTCACTATTACTATGGGTGTGGCATATCAACTCTATTTTTCTAATGCACAATTTTTAGAATTTAATTATGCTATAGCAAATATCGGTAATGCTGATATATCTAATAGCGAGGGAGGAAAGTTTATTTTGCCTCTAAATCTTCGCACTTCTATTAGATATTACAGTGAAGAGCTTTTAAGGAAGTATTATATAGATGCTATGCTTTATTATGCTTATCAGAAACCTTTTTGGGAGCTTGTACCATTATTTAAAATTATGAAACCAGTAGAGAACAATAGCTCTATTAAAAGTATTGGAGGCTTGGTAGGTGGGAGAATCAAGGATGCTTTGATATTAGGTTTGGCTATTGAGGGTTATGATTGGCAGGGACAGATTTCATATGATATTAATACTTCATCACTGGCTAAGGCTAGCAGAGGCAGAGGTGGCTTGGAGTTATGTATTTATAAATATTTTAATCCTGCAAATCTAGAAAAAAATAAATATAAAATGTCATGTCCAATTTTTTAAGATTTTTCTTGATTTTATTTCTTTTTTGTTATTTCAGTTTTGATATAAAATGTCAATTTTTTAATGATGATATTACTTATAATGAATATATTACTAAGATAGGGAATAATTTAACTATAAATCAAAATTATAATGCAGGCAAATTAGCTTTAAATGAGTTTTTAATTGATGTGGCTCGTACGCATTTTTTCTCTATAATGGAATCTGATTCTTTAATACATTATCCTGAAACACTCTATTATTTAGGTGAAATCTACAGGCAGTTAGAAGACTATTCAATGGCTAGACAATATTACCAAGCATATTTAATGCTTCCAGATCATAAAGAAGATTTTTGCTATCTACATGCTAAGGAACTTTTAGCTAATTATGAGAATATTTATATCTATCAAAAATCTAATGAAAATATTTCTACAAGGCATCTGCCATCACCTCTCAATACACCATATAGTGAATATGGTGCAATAGAATATGGAGAAGATGGTGAGTTATATTTCTCATCATACCGACCAACCCTAACTAAGGAATATAGTTCTATATTCCCTGCATATTTCAAATCAGATATATATAAAACTCATTATTTACCTAAGGGATTAGCAGTTCCACAAAAAATAGAATTTTCTAAATCTAATAAACAAATTCATAATGCTAATATGACTTTCAGTCCAAATCAGAAATATTTCAGCTATACACAATGTGAATACTCTAGTGAAAAGTGCAAAATTTATTGGGGAGAAATAGATGAAAATGAAATTATAAAAAATATAAAAGAAGCTCCTATAAATATTAATAATATTAATCAAACACAACCATATCTAATACTGGACGATAATGGTGATGGGATATTGTTTTTTAGTTCTAATAGATTAGGTGGATATGGTGGTTATGATTTATATTACTCTATAATTAAAAATTTTAATTTCCAATCGCCGATTAACATGGGGCCTACAATTAACACTACGGGTAATGAGATTACGCCATATTATGATTTGAGAGATTCTACTTTATTTTTTAGTAGTAATTTCCACACTGGTCTGGGAGGGTATGATATATTTTCTTCAAAAGGATATCTAAATAGCTGGCAAAAAGTAAATAATCTAGGCTCGCCCATCAATTCTTCGTTTAATGATTTTTATTTTTATAGAAATAGTTATG
>LUZL01000099.1 GCA_001603615.1 Bacteroidales bacterium Bact_20
CTTACAACAATATTCTAATGGAAAGCGCTAACAATTGCAATAAAAAAACATATAAATCATCATTCTTTTTCGAATTTTGATTTATATGTATTTTTAGTTAATTTAATATTTCACTTAGGTCATATATTAAAACATATTCATATTGTGTTGGAGGCCACTTTGCACTCTTATTATAGTCACTTGCACTGCCACAATATTCATTACCAGCTGTCTCATTACCAAACCTTTCTCCAAAGCCATTGTTATAGTTTAGATACTCTTCAAAGTCGTTGTAATGATTGTAAGTATAGAATACTCTTCGCTCTTCAATTTTAGTGATTCTACTATCACTAATAAAGCAAAGCCTTGCGGCACCACGGTTTATAGTTGATCCGGTATTGTATAGTTTTTGGTTGTATTTTGTTCCAGTAACTGAGTTTTCGCTTGTGTAGCCACCAATAGTACCAAAATCAGTTTCGGTATATTCAAATAATAATATACCTGGTAGTTCTGGTTCATATGGCCACTTAGAACTATCATAATTCATTACATCTTTATTAACTCGTCCGTATATTCCAAAGTCACTAATACAAGCCCCTTTACCACTACTTTTATCGTAATTACTGTTTATTGGAACTTCGCCAAAAGCAAGTAGGTAGGCACTAACTTCATTTAAAGAAATATATGCTCCACCATACCAAATCATTTGGAAGTTACCACTAAAGTCATTTGGTAAGTATCCAATGTAGTCACCTGTGGTTGTTAGAACGTAAAATGCTTGAGAGCATTTAATGAATCTTCCATTATCAGTAATATTTATTTTATTTGGAATATGACCTTGAGGAGTAATATCACCACTCATTAACCCATGGCAAGATCTAAAATAACTATCAATGTAACTACTTGCTTCTTCGTAATCATTATAGAAAGCGTCTTTATCGATATTAGTATATGGATCAATTGCACTTTCTATATCATAATCACAAAATACCGCATAGATATCATCACCATAAATATCTAAGTCGATTCCAAATGGATTAATATCATCATTTGAATATATAACTACATCATTTCCAAGTACTGAATAAATGTATTCGTAATATTTAGCTTCATATTCACTAAAAGATAAGTATTCACTTTCTTTTAGTTTAACATCAGTAAATAGGATATTGACATATTTATTGTTTATGGCACCAGTTATAAAGCCAGTAACAATAATCTCTTTACCTACATAGTTAGATAGTTCTGATGGAGTTTTAGGATAAGATAGGGATACTAAAGCATTTGCCCCATCTACTTTAAGATTAAAGTATGTTCCATTTTGGCTTAATTCTCCACTAACACTAACAAACTTGGGATTGATTTTAGATAACTTCAAGTAGTTATCTAAGATGCTACCATCAGTAATTATCGGATTATCATAAATATATTCAATACTAGCATGCTTTGTATATTTAGCACTTTTACCAAATTGAAGGGCATTACCGTATGTTGAAATAGTTCCTTCAACTATTAAAACATCGCCAATTACTAAATCGCATTCCCAAGTATTTCCTAAATATACTAATATTAAGCCCGTTCCATCATCAATAAGGAAACTTTCCTTATTTATGCCACATACAACGCCTGATACTTTAGCATTATCTTTATCTTTCAGGTCTTTGATACTATCATATTGCTTAGCGTCACTTTCAACAGTTAAAGTAAATGAATCTTTAATAGTGTTATCGCTAACGCTTGTTACACTAATAGTTACAACGCCTTCTTTTAAAGCACTAACCTTACCCGTATCATTAATACTAGCAACGCTTGGGTCGCTAGAAGTAAATATTACTTTTTTATTGCTAGCATCAAGTGGTGAAAATTTAACACTCAGTGTAAACTCTTCACCAACTTTGATTTTATCTAATTTATTACTAATTTCTATTTTAGTTAGTTTTACTTCAACTTCGCCACTAACTGGTTCGTTGTTAAAATCAATTGTGCAAGCAAAAAGAGTAAAACTAAATATTATTAATAATAATAGAAATAATCTTTTAATTAGTTTCATTATCTATTTTTAAAAATCTCCTCATCGGCTCTTTCTAAGTCTTTCCTTATTTGAAGATGTTGAGGACAAAGGCCTTCACATCTACCACACTTAACACAAAGT
>LUZL01000100.1 GCA_001603615.1 Bacteroidales bacterium Bact_20
AAAAGACAAGTGAAACGTGGTATCTACAGTGTAAAAATAGTGGAGGAAAAGATAAAAGATTTTAAGGTGTGGTTGTGTAGATTTCATGGAGTAGCTACAAAATACTTGCAAAGCTACTTGATGTGGTTTGTGATAACAAATAAATATTTGAAAGATTTGATAGAACCAGACATTGGCAGACTACTAAACTTGTCATCACATGATAGATGGGCGTGGGACAAGTACAGAGGACTAGTAAAACAAAGATATAAATAACTATTGTTAAGTATAACAGAAAACTGACATCTCACCCACCTCTTTCCCCACCTTTTGCCCCCTCATTTCATATAGTAAATTTATTATTTTATTTATTTTTTATTCTCTGTTTTCATTTTTATGAAAAATTTATTTAATTTTTCACAATTTTTATGTAACAAATTTTAATAATATGTAGAAAAAAATTTTTTTGTTATTATTTTTTTTCCCTACTAAAAAAATAATGTTCAAATTGTTTTCTATTGTTATATGTCGCAATTATTGCATATTTCTAAAGGTGTTCCTTTGATAGTTGCTAGTCTTAGATTATTAATTTTTTCTGATTTCCAAATTTTTTTAATGTCAGTATTATACCAATTATCGTTTATATAATCTCCATTTTTATCTTGGCAGCATATTGCTATTTGTCCATTTTGCAGTAAAATTATTTCCTTCCACAATCTATAGCATGGCCTTGGAGGTTTTTTTTTGCGTTGCAATATGTTATTATTAATGTTATATCTTCTATATCGATCATTATTAGGTAAGTAATCTATGGAGTTACTATCTAATTGTGCACTTTTAATTTTTGTTTTTACTTTTATTTTTTTTATTATTTTTTTAAATATTTCTATTTCGTCTTCATTATGTTTAAAAACAATATATTGCACGATGATTTTGGGATTTTTCTTATGTAAAAATATTTTTGTATCTAATAGATTATTTATTGCTTCATAGACTTTATTTATATTACCATTAATTCTATATTTTTCATAAGTGCTTTGTGTAACACCATCCATAGAAATTATTATTCTGTTTAGCCCACTTTCTACTAAAGCTGTAGCTATTTCTTTACTAATATTTTGAGCGTTAGTAGATATTTCTACATAATAATTATTTGTACGTAGATATTTTATTTTTTCTATTATTGTTTTATCTAGCAATGGCTCACCTTGGAAGTATAATGTAATCCAATAAATCGATTTTGGTATTTTATTGATGATTTTTTGAAAGTCTTTTAATGTCAAAAAATCTGTTGGTCTGCTAATAATCCCTTGTCCTCTATCACAAAATAAGCATCCTAAGTCACATCTACTGCTAGTCTCTATATGTAGAGCTAGTGGAGAATTATATACTTTTACTTTGTTAAATATTTTAGAAAATAAGTAAGAATAAGCAAATAAAAGTAGATTTACTAATCTAGCAATATAAATTTTTGTTCTTGCAAGCATTTATACCAATATTGTATAAGTAATTGATTTTTTATCAGGTATCTATTTTATTGCCATTATTTTTTTCAATAGACTTTTCTAAATCTGATGTTATTTTTTGTATTAGTGGAACCCCTTGCAGTGTTTGTACTGCTATTATTCTGAGCAATGTATACACTGGTACACTTAGTATCATACCTACTATACCAAAGAGTTCTTCTCCTATTATTAAAATTAAAAATACTTCAAATGGAGTACTTTTAACACTTCTAGCATAGATATTTGGTTGTAATATAAAATTGTCTAAAGCTTTTATTGATTCAAATCCAATAATAGTTATTACTATGGTCCAGATCAATTGTGTATCAGCTCCAGCTGTTAATGTAGAAACAATTCCTAATAATATTGCTATTATCAGTGCTATTAATGGTCCGAAATAAGGTATTATGTTGAATAATCCAGCAAAAAAAGCTATTAATATTGCATAATCATAACCTATCAATGTAAATACAAAAAACATTAAAATGAATACTATGATTTGATCAATTAGTATTCCAAGGAAATATCTGGAAAGTAATATTCGAGTATCATTAATGATATTATCTATTATAACATGGTAACGCTCTGCAAATAAAGATTTTACTAATGATGGAAATACATTTTGATCTTTTACTATAAAAAATGAAAAGAAAATTACTGTTATTAATCCTATTATTATATCTCCAAATGAGTTTATAATATTAGCAAAAGTGTCTTCTATGTTTATACTACTTTGAAATTGTGATATATATGATTGTATGATTTGTATAATGCTAAAATTATCATTAGCTATTTTGTAATATTTTAATGTATCTTCTAATGGTTTGAGGTTAGACTGTAATTGTAATAATAGATTGTCATAATCTATTGTTAAAAGAGCACTAAGGTTATTAATAATAGGTGGTATCACATATGCGAAAAATATTATTATCACTCCAAAAAAAATCACCATAGATAATAAAGTGGCTATAGATGCACTTATATGAAATTTTTTTATTTTTATTTTTAAAAATAAATTTTTGATAGGGGAGAGTATCAATGATATTACAAATGAACTTAATAAATAAACTAATACTCTAGGTAGTAATATAAAAATTAATGCTATTACTATAAGACTTGGCAACCATACATACCACCTTTTGAATAAATTTGCCCAGAATGGTTGTCCATTATTTTTATTTGCCATATTTAATTATAAATTTGCAAATTTAATAAATTCATCTAATACTATATTATGATCAAAAGCTAATATAGGTAGCTCTGAAAGGCTGAACCATCTTATCTCTGCAGCATCATCACCTGCTTTTGCCTTATTTATTTCATACTCGTCGGGCAATATTGCATAAAATACGATACTTATTACTCTGGTTCGTGGATCTCTTTTGGGATCGCTATATGCTTTGAATTGTTTTAAAAAATTTATATCCAATGATGTTTCTTCTAGTAGCTCTCTATGTGCAGTATCTTCTAATTTTTCATTTTCTTCATTAAAGCCCCCAGGTATAGACCACATGTCTTTATATGGTTCATTACGCCTTTTTACTAGTAAGATTTTATTTTTATGTATAATGATAATGTCTGTAGCTACTGCTGGTCTAGGATAATCATAACAATATCTTTTTTTCACTTTTTTAAAAAATTTTTTATTGCAAATTTATACTTTTATTTTAAAAAAATGTTTTAATTTTACTAAAATTTTAAATCCAAATTATATGAAAAAAATTTATTGTTTAATTATTATTGTTCTTTTGACATTTTATTTAAATGCTCAAACACCTTTAACTACAGCTGTAGATTTCACTGCTACAGATGTTCATGGCACTCAACATAATCTTTTCAGTTATTTAGATGCTGGCAAATATGTGTTAATAGATTTTTTCTTTACTACATGTGGTACATGCCAATCATTAGCTCCACAAGGGAATGCATCTTATATTTATTTTGGTTGCAATCAAGGTGATGTTATCTTTTTAGGTATAGATAAAGGAGATTCAGATGCTGATGTTATAAACTTTGATAATCAATTTGGAATAGATTATCCGACAATTAGTGGTAATAGTGGAGGAACTCAAATATGTAATAACTATGGCATTACTGCTTTTCCTACATACATTCTAATAGCTCCCAATAGAAATATAGTTGTACAAGATTTATGGCCATTCTCTACTTCTATTTGTAATTCTACACTAGAAAGTTTTGGTATCCAACCTATGACTTGTCCTACTTCTATTAATAATTTAATAGCTAAAACTATTGCTATTTATCCCATACCTGCTCAGTCAAATATGTTTATTGATATTCAAGATAATAAACTTAATAATCCTATCTTGTCAATTTATGATTTAACAGGTAAAATTATTTATTTAGAAAATTTGAATACTAATAATACTATTCATTCTATTAACACTTCTCTCATTAATAATGGTTCTTATATTTTACAGATTTCGGATAATTCAGAAGTATTATTGAGAAAGTTAATTTCTATAGCTCATTAATATTGTTACCAATATTATTAGAAATAAAAAAGGGACTTTAATTTAAAGTCCCTTTTTATAAGTGTTTATTTTTATTTATAATTTTATACCAACAGTGAAAGATACTAATATATTATCAAAAGATAAATTTGCCTTTGGCTCTGGTTTACCAAGCATTGCCATCACTGCAGGATCATATAGATATCTTTGATCATTATGTGCATAATAATTGAACCCCAGGTCAAAAATTAAATTATTCTCTCTAATTCCTAATCCTAATCCTATTACATGGGTATCAAAATTATTTATATTTTTATATGGAGATGAATAATAACCATAACCTGCTCTAATAGCTATGGGTTTTAATACCCATTCAGTTCCTACTCTTACATTATGTCCATAAGTCAAGTCATTATTAATAGTATTATTTAAATCAAAATAAATAGTATTAGCATGTTTTGTGCTAAAATGATTTTGTGTATAATCAGTCCATTCATATTCTGCATCTATAAATCCATATTCACCTATTGTAAATCCTAATCCAAAAATTGCTCTCATAGGATTGTAGTACTTATAATTAAAAAAACCATCAGGGCTTTTATCGTTATATATTTGACCATATACATTTGTTTTCATAGATGAATAATAGGAATCATCAAGATTAAAATATGTAGGGCTATGAAATGCAGCAGAAAATTTAAACCACTGGACTGGTTTATACATTAATCCAATTTTAAAATTAATACCTTCTCCAGTCGTTTTTAAGTAATTAAAAGATTCTAGTGATTTAAAGTATGGTATCGTATCTTTTTCGTCTATTTCTTTATATGATGATTCTTTACTATATGATAAAATATCAAAATTTAATGATCCACCGATATAAAGCTTGTCTTCATAGTTACCTGCTACAGCGAAATTCAGCTCATACATGCTACCACTATTTATCTCAATATATTCTTGTTTTACTCCTTGCGACACTATACCAGAATAATAATTTGGATAACCAGGTATAGTATCTAATAGCCAAGTATTAAAAGCAAGTCTAGTATCAAAACTATTTAATTGAGCTGGTGTATTACCATTAGCATATGCTCTATATACATCTACAATACTACTATATGGATTATCTCCAGATATCATAATTCTATTATTAAAGTCTGCTAATTTTGAATAGCTAAACCCAAAATTAAGGTTTTTCCAACTAGATTTGTCATTTAGTTTAGTAGCTAATACGAAACCCATGCTGGGAAGTGATATTATAGTTTTTATGTCATTATTAGAATTTCCTAAATAATTAGAATTAGATATAAAAGTAGAAAGAGAAAAGGTACCAGATATTTCTGATTTTTTATATACTCCTAATCCAGCTGGATTGAGACTAATACCACTAACATTGGCACCTATTCCAGAGAATGCACCAGCTACAGCATTGAATCTGCTATCTCCATAAGGTATCAAATATGAATATCT
>LUZL01000101.1 GCA_001603615.1 Bacteroidales bacterium Bact_20
GATTACAATGGTTATGGCAATATGATATTAATGCACCAATATATTCAGATTCTCATACTGCTATCACCTGGGTGAAAAACAAAAAGATAAACTCAAAAGTATTAGAAAAAAATCCTGTTCCCCAGATGAGAGAAAGGATAGAAAATGCTATAAATTGGTTAAAAGAACATCCTAATCATGCAGAAGTAAGAAAATGGAATACATCAGAATGGGGAGAAATCCCAGCAGACTTTAATAGGAAGTAATATTAAAAAAAATTTTTTTTAAGTATTTTATTATAAAATTTAAGCTTATTTTTGCTAAAAAAATATGTACGATTTAATAATTATTGGTAGCGGTCCTGGTGGTTATGTATCAGCCATTAGAGCATCACAATTAGGTATGCAAACATTAGTGATAGAAAAAGAAAATCTAGGTGGTACATGTCTAAATTGGGGTTGTATTCCCACAAAAGCATTACTTAAATCTGCTCATGTTTATCAAGAGATTTTATCAGCAAATAATTATGGAATTATACAAACTAATCCTCCACAGATAGACATGCCAGCGATAGTAAAAAGAAGCAGAGATGTAGCTGCTATGATGAATAAATCTATAGAATTTCTTTTTAATAAAAATAAAGTTTCTTTAGTCAAGGGAAAAGCCAAATTATTACCAGGTAATAAAGTAGAAGTGAAAGATGAACAAGGCAATAATTCTATCTATGTAGGGAAAAATATAATCATTGCAACAGGTAGTAGAGCTAGACAAATACCATCATTACCAATAGATGGCAAGTATATCCTCGGCTATAGAGATGCATTAATATTAACAAAATTACCACAAAACATGGTTATAGTCGGCAGTGGTGCTATAGGAATGGAATTTGCAGACTTCTATTCATCTATAGGAGTAAATATAACTATCATAGAATATCTTAATAGGATTTTGCCATTAGAGGATGAAGAGGTTAGCAAAACTATGGAAAGAATTTTTAGAAAGAAAAAAATTAATGTTTTAACATCTTCTGAAGTTATTAAAAGTGAAATTAATAATGACCGCGTAAACCTAACCATACAATCTCCTAAAGGAACTCAAATCATAGAAACAGACTTAGTATTAAGTGCAGTAGGTATACAAGCAAATATTGAGGATGTAGGATTAGAGGAGGTAGGTATAAAAACCAATAAAGGCAAAATAGATGTAAATGAATATTACCAAACAAATATAGAAGGGTATTATGCTATAGGAGATGTAATAAATACACCTGCCTTAGCTCATATAGCATCAAAAGAAGGAATAATATGCGTAGAAAAAATAGCTGGTCTGACACCTAAAACTATAGATTACCAGTATTTCCCTTCGTGTATTTATACAAATCCCGAAATAGCTAGTTTTGGACTTAAAGAACAAGAAGCTATAAATAAAGGATACACAATAAAAATCGGCAAGATCCCATTTACAGCTAACGGAAAAGCAAAAGCTAGTGGGCAAACTGACGGCTTTGTTAAATTAATCTTTGACCAAAATAATGATAAATTACTCGGAGCACATTTAATAGGTGAAAATGTAACAGAAATGATCTCAGGACTATTAGTTAGCCATAATTTAGATGCAACAGCAAAAGATTTATTAGAATCTATCCATCCTCATCCTACTCTTTCAGAAAGTATCATGGAAGCAGCAGCTAGCAGTCATAATGAAGCTATACATATCTAGAAAAATATTTGTTAAATAGTTAAATATTACTTGCTTTTTTAATCCACTTTTTACTTTAACTCTACAAATTTTTCTAAAATTTCAATTTTCTATTATTTACATTCTATGTTTTACTCCTATTTCACTTAGTTTTTTACTATTCATTATAAAATTGTAACTTTGCTATAAATTTACTTTATGAAAATATGCAATATAGTGGGGGCCAGACCGCAAATTATAAAAGCTGCAGCTCTTAGTAGAGCGATTAAAGAAATTTACAATAGCCAAATCCAAGACATTATCATACATACTGGCCAGCACTATGACATTAATATGTCTGATGTATTTTTCAATGAAATGGGAATACCTACACCAACTGAAAATCTCGGCATCGGATCTGCTAGTCATTCTATTCAAACTGCTAGAATGATAGAAAAAATTGAAGAAATTTTATTAAAATACAAACCCCATGTAGTAGTGCTATATGGAGATACTAATAGCACATTAGCAGCATCTATATCTGCCATTAAAATGAATATACCTGTCGCTCATATAGAAGCAGGATTGCGATCTTTTAATAAAAAAATGCCTGAAGAAATTAATCGTATTGTATGCGATCACTCTTCTACATTACTTTTTTCTCCTACTATCACTGGACTTAGAAATTTACAAAATGAAGGATTTCATTTAGACTCTCTCCCACCCTATACAGCAGATAACCCTGCAGTGTATTTGTCTGGAGACATTATGTATGATAATAGTATATTCTATAGAGACAAAGCTGTGAAACTATCAAATGTTATAGAAAGATTAGAATTAAAAGACAAAAAATTTATTCTAACGACGATTCATCGCAATACTAATACTGATGAGCCTGAAAGGTTAAAAGAAATTATAGAAAAAATGAATGCCATAGCTACTAGCACAAATTATACTGTCGTCTTTCCCATTCATCCTAGAACAAAAAAATTAATCAAAGAGTTTGATTTAACTTTCTTATTAAAAAATATTAAAGTTATTGAACCACTATCATTTTTTGATATGATTGTGATGGAAAATGCAGCTTCATTGATTTTAACAGATTCAGGTGGTGTGCAAAAAGAAGCATATTTTTATCATAAACCTTGTATAATTATGCGCAAGGAAACAGAATGGATAGAAATATTACAAGCTGGTGCAGGTGCATTAGAGCCACAAACTATTGATGAGTTTACTGCTTTAGTGCAAAGATTTATTAATAATCCTCCTAGCAAATTTCCAGCATATTTTGGTGATGGACAAACAGCAAAATTTATCTGTGAAAAATTATTATTATTTAATAAATATCAATCATAAGAGGTAGTTTATGAAAATACAAGATCCTGAAAATGCAGATTTTTTGCAAGGTAGTTTTAAAGTTTATAGATGGGGAGCCAGAATATCTC
>LUZL01000102.1 GCA_001603615.1 Bacteroidales bacterium Bact_20
AATCTTTTTTAAGTTTATAACAATTCTTTTTAATAAAATTATTATATCTCACTGATTATCTATCTTTTATTAGGCAGAATATCTTTTATAAATATTAAATCATTACTAGGAAGCCAACCTTTTTTTTGATTTGGTGTGAGGACTTTTTGCCAATCTCCGATAGATTCTATACATTTAACCTCTGTACCTTCATTAATAATAGCTATAGCTATAGACAAGGAATCTGGGCTGCTACGTAAATTAGTAGACTGAGTAGAAACTATTGCATTTTTAGAATTATTAATATTAATATTTTGGTATATAAAGCTAATAAAACAATAAAGAAAGAAAATAGTAGAAACTGTAATTATCCAGAACAAATGGCCTCTATTAGTATTTTTTTTAAAAATAAATAAAAAAATAAATATAGTTAATAAAACAAATAATGACCAAGTGATCCAAAAGAGAATATTATAAGGAATAGCAAATAACATATTATTTATAAAAGCTGTAAATCCCATAGGTTGTGGTAAAAGCTGTGCATAACCTTTGTTAACAAGGAGATTTAAATTTACTTTAGCATTAGTATTATATTTAGAGAGTAAAATAGCTTTTTTATAAAACCAGATAGCATCAGATATATCACCCATTCTATAGGAAGCATTCCCCAGATTATAATATAAATCATCTGTAACGTATCCCTTCAATATAAGAGATTCCCATATCTGATAAGCAGTATTAAAATCTTGAGCTTTATAAGCACTATCAGCTTTTAACAATAAAGCATTGGTTTCTTTATTAGCCAAAGAACTAATAACACCAAAAAACAATACTAAAGATAAAGTAAGGACAATTTTTTTCATAGTATTAAATCTTTTTTCTAATAAATTCAAATGCAAGTTTATAAAATCTCTTTAAATCTACATTAGAACTAGTAGGAGCATAAGCATACATTTGGCATTCATTGATAAAATAAATTAAATCATCAATGACAGCATCGTCTACATTATGTTCTTTCATAATTTCTCTAACATTATCAATATTTAATTTAGAGAGGGGAATTACATATTTATCAGAAATAAATTGCCAAAGAGCAGAAAGTATTTGATCAAAGAACTGTTTAGCATTATTCTCTTGCATATATTTATAAGCATCTTTGAGTCGTTTACGAGCTTCGGTATCAGCTTTTTTTTGCTTTTGCAAAGTAAAATCACTCAGTATTTTCAATCGTTTCCTATAAAAAATAGAAATAATAATGATAATTATAAGAGGAATGACGTACAAAGAAATAACGAATAATTTACTAAAAATCAATTTATCAAAAATGCTAAGATTTTTTATAGGATTAATATATTGAATATCATCTTTTAGGTTAGTAATAGCGGTTTGAGCATTTCTATTAGCATTGCTAGGATCGAAAACTTGAATATTAAATTCTGGAGTTTTCAAAGTTATATATTTACCTGAAGAAACGGAAAAAAATGAAAATTCAATAGATGGTATAGTATAAATACCTGATTTAAGAGGGTTAATAATATATTTAAAAGTGCGAGTACCAGAAACGCCATTATTTGATTTAATAAAAGCATCTTCTATTTCTGGGTCAAAAACTTGGAAATTATCCGGTAAAGAAAGTGGTGTAGAATTAATAAGTGGAAGATTGCCATTACCAGAAATGATAAGATTATAAACAATACTTTCACCGAGGAAACATCTATTATTATCTAGATAAGCATCCACTGTAAAGTTGCCAACAGCATTAGAAAAACTGGGTGGTGCACCACTAGGCAAAGGTTTAACTTGTATCTGAATAGGATTACTTTTTAGAGTAATTTTTTCTGGTTGAGTAACAAAAGAAGGAGATATCATACTAAATGGATCAAAGTTAAAAGGATCATTAAAAAATTTATCAAAAATATCAAAAGGGTCTCTTGTAGCTACAGGCCTAACGATAATAGCTTCTACTTCTAAAGGATCTATCTTGAGACTTCCTATTTCTTGGGGATAAAGAGCTATACTTCGTATATGAGCTACCATGTAACGTTTACCATTGATAGTTGTTTCAGTAATTTTTGCATTTGTATTATTGTCCATTAAATTTTCGCTCCAGAAACCTTTGAAAGATGGAGTTTTGTTTATACCATATTGACGTACATCGACGCGAGTATAAATATAATAATTCAGTATAACTGGCTCTCCTAGATAAACATTAGATTTATTCACTTCAGCACGTAAGAAAATTTCATCATCATTGTTTTGGGAAATATTCTCAGATTTATTTGGTTTGATATTAGACATAGATGATTGCGAGCTACTAGGAGTAGATGACCCAGCTTGAGTAATTTTAATTGTCAAACTATTGCTTTCAATCCATTTGTCATCTACTAAAACTTTAGCTGGAGGCAAAGTAAAAGTACCAACTTTAGTAGGTAAAAGAGTAAAAATCCATTTTTGCGAAGCACTGCCATCCTGCACCACTTTATTATTGATAATAACGGTCATGCCCCCACCTGAATAGCTTTGCTGACCTACCACTCTAAATGGTTCGAAATCTGGTCTAACAAATCTATTAGCTTTAGCACCCTTTAGTTCATAAACAACATCAAAAGATTGATTGATAGGGACAGAAGTATAATCTGTACTTGCTATAAACGACTGAGCATACAAACTATTGAAAAATAATAATAAATATACTAAAATTTTAATTTTTTTCATCATTACCAATCTTTTTCTATTAAGATTTTTGTTTTCTTTTTATTTAAAGTATCACGAAGTTCTTGTTGAGTTTGTAATTCTTTTTGCTGCATAGCTTTAAGTAATCTATCTATTTCCTCTTTATTCATAGATTTTTGTTGAGTTTCATAATCTTGAGGTTTTTGTTTACTATCATTATTTTCTTGATTATTATTTTGGTTTTGCTGATTTTGTTGATTTTGCTGATTTTGCTGATTTTCGTCAGATTGATTTTGATTACTACTATCCTGATTATTTTTATTATTCTTCTTCATTTGTTGTAGCATTTGCCAAGCATAGTTGAGATTATATTGTGCATCACTATCTAGAGGATTTAGACTCAAAGATTTTATATAATAATCAATAGCTTTATCGTAATTTTTTTGTTCTAAATATAAATTACCAATATTATAATAAATTTTACTTCTAGCAAAATTATCATTTTTATCAGTTAGATTCAAAGAATTTATATATTCATTCTCTGCGAGATCATACTTTTTTTGATTAAATAAAGCATTAGCTAAATTGAAATATCCATGTGCTTTATGATCACAATCTAACAAAATGCCTTTGCGATAAAGTTCCTCTGCTTGTTGAAATTGTTTATTTTTATAAGCATTATTACCTTCATATAAATAAACATCTCCACTGATCTTTTTCCCATTTTGAGAAAAAGAAAATGTAGCAAACATAAAAATAATTGTACAAAAGGCTAATAGTTTCATACTTTAGTATTTTTATTAATAAACTTTTGAAAATTATATTGCCATTTATCCTTGTGCTCCGATAATAAAAAATCAATTAAAATTAATAAAAAAGCTGGAATCAAAAACCATAAATATATAGATTGATATTGCCCTATGTAGGCTTGGACCTCATCAGAAGATTGAAATTTTTTAATTTCATCAAATAAAATATCGTGAGCTTTATTAATGTTTTGATAATCTATAAGTTTCCCATTAGTAGCGCTAGCTATTGAGCTCAGCAACATAATGTTAGGGGTAGATGTAACTATGTTATTACTATTATCTCTTTTATAATTTATAATATTCCCATTTTGCCTGATAGTAATGGGAGCTCCCTCTGGCGTACCTAAGGCAACAACATAAATAGGAATATTATTGTCTGAATACCTTTTCAAAATTTCACGAGGATCTTCTTCGAAGTTTTCACCATCACTGAATAAAATAACCATAGGTTTTTTTACTTTAGAGCGTTCAATAGCATAAAATGTAGTAGTGAGCGCCGCATTAATATTAGTACCCTGTGGTCTTGATAATAAAGGATCTGCTTCAGATATCATCATATTAGCCATTGCTAGATCTATAGTTAAAGGTAAATAAACAAAAGCGTCTCCAGCAAAAAGTACAACACCGACTCTATCTGAACCAAGCCTTAAAAGTAGTGTTTTTATAATTTGCTTAGATTTTTCTAATCTATTAGGTTTAATATCTTCAGCTAGCATAGAATTACTTATATCTAATACTATAAATATATCTGTACCTTCTTTTGTAGCAGTAGTAATAGTCTTTTGTGGTTCCAAGGGATTCATAAGAGATATAACTAATAATACAAAAGCAAATATGAATAAAAGAAATTTAGTGATTACTTTATTAAGAGAAAAATCATAAGATATTTGTTTGAAATTATTTCTTGTGAAATTTTCATTAATCCATTTTTTTCGTTTTTTGTAATAAGTAATAAATATGAACAAAAAAACGAGTAAAAATAGCAAAACCCAAGCTATATTAGGATACATAAACTTAAACATGTCAGTTCTTTTTTTAAAACACTACATTTATTTTTTATAAATATTTGTAAAAATATTAAAAAATTTTTTAAATTTAGTAATTACAAACGAAAGAATACTTGATTTAT
>LUZL01000103.1 GCA_001603615.1 Bacteroidales bacterium Bact_20
TTAATATTTTCATTACTTTATTTATTTTTGTTATAATTAAAAATTCTCTCAGTAGCTAGCTTAGAACTTATGACTACCATGGGCAAACCAGCACCTGGCAAGGTAGAAGAACCCACGTAGAATGTATTTTTAAAAATTTCATCAAAATTAGCTGGTCTGAAGGCACCTATTTGATCCATTTTATGAGAAAGTCCCAAACCAGCTCCTTGATATAAGTTAAACTTATCTCGCCAATCAATGGGAGTAAATGCTTCCTTAACTACAATATTACTAGAAATATCTTGACTGATACGTTTAGAAAAATCAACTATAATACTTTCTATTATTTGATCTTTATCCTGCCAATTACTTTTATATAATAAATTAGGCACAGGGCATACGAAAAATAGAGCTTCGCATCCATCAGGTGCACATTCTGGATTATTCTTAGAAATAACGTTTACATAATAATAAGGTTTCTCCAAAGTACCTGGATCAGTCATAACATTTTTAGAATATTGCTGATAATTACTACCAATGAAATAGTTATGGTGTTCTATTTGTGGTAGTTTAGTATTAATACCAAGATAAAATGTAAGGTATCCCATTGTCCAACTCATTTTATTTAAATGATTGTCATTATATTTTTCTCTTTTAAAAACTTTTCCTCTGAAAAAAGCAGCATCAGCATTTATTAGATATATATCTGCGTGCCATTTTTTACCATTCTGGTCTATCAGATATTCTAGTTTATCACTATCACTTTCATAATCAACTATTTCTGTATTAAAATTAAACTCTACATTATAATTTCTTAATAAATTTATTAAGCTCTCAACAATAGTGTACATACCACCTTTAACATTATAATAACCACTATGCCTAAACTCTATATGAGATAATAATGTATATATAGCATTAGTATCAAATGGGGTACGACCTAGGAAAAAAGCAACTAATGAAATTATCTGTCTTGCTTCTTTAGAGTCAAAATAATTACCTACTTGTTGCCAAAAATTTTTAAACAGTACTGGTAAATGTTTAGGATTTACTTGCATTAAAGCTTTTAGATAGTCAAAAATATTATCAAAATTTTGTTTAATTACTACATTCACTGTATCATTGTACAATTCAGCTGATTTTTTTAAATATAGATTCAATTTTTCTTTGAAATTGGGTTCAATATTTTCAAATTGTTCACTTAATTTATCTAAATCTTTGTATAAATAAAATTTTTTATCACTATCTCTGAAATGTACTGTATATAGTGGATCTAGTTCAATAAAATCAAAAGGCATTGGTAGGCCACAGTCATTCATTAATTCTTCAAATTCATATGGCATACTAAAAAAGCTAGGACCTGTATCAAATCTAAATCCATCTTTTTCTAATCTATTTAGTCTACCACCTGGAGTAGCAGCTTTCTCTACAAAAATAACATTATAACCTTGTGTAGCTAATCTAAGGCCTGATGCTAAACCACCTAAGCCAGTGCCTACTATTAAAATATCTTTTTTCATTGTTTTGTTTTTTTTAATAATTCTGGATATATTTGATTTTTAACCCATAAAAAATTGGGCTCAATCTGTAATACTTTTTTAGCATATTGTAATGCTTTATCATATTGGTTACTATCTATATAGCTATTTATGATCGTAGCATATAGGTTTAGATAATTCCAATTATTTTTGATAAGTTTAGGATTTTTTTCAATGATATTTAAAGCTTTTAAATAATAATCCATTGCTTTAGCTTTAGAACCACCAACTATAGCAGGAGCATAATAATAAATATTTGCAAGTTGCAAATAAGCAAAATAATTATTCGGATCTATCTCTATAGCCTTTTGAGCATATGATTGACTTTTCATTCCTATCAATGGAGCTTTGTATGGATAAATACTTACTTCGAAACCTATAAATGCAGCTTTGTATGCATTTATCATAGACATCTCATATCTTATATTTTCCAAATATTCTAATTTATCTTGTGCTCTTTGTAGATATTCTTTTGCTACATCCTTTTTATCATTATCTATACACCATGCTATATAACCGTATTCATAGTTTATTAAATCTAATTTTGCCATATTAGTTAAATATTGTGAATTGTTTAGTGAGTCTATTACTACTTTCCAGTTATTCATTTCGCCTCTGATATAGGCTTCGTAGATTTTTTTGTTATTTTGACTAAATAAGTTGAAAGATACTAATAAAAAAATCATTAATATCTGATAATTCTTCCTTTCCATTGATAATCTTTTTTGTTTCTTCTAATAATACTATATAACATAACATGCAACATAAAAACTAGCTGTAGTGGGAATAGCAATAAATTTAAAAATGGATTTTGTTTAGCTAGAATAG
>LUZL01000104.1 GCA_001603615.1 Bacteroidales bacterium Bact_20
CTTTAAAAAATTATTAAAATACAATGCATGTGAAATACTTATTCATTTTTAATTTATTTGTAATATTGAGCTTAACTTTAGTAGCACAAAACTATACAATATCAGGATATGTAAAAGATGCTAAAAGTGGAGAGCAAATCATAGGAGCTTACGTATATATTACTGATCCTTTAAAAGGTACTACTACAAATCATTATGGATTTTATTCCCTCACACTACCTAAAGGGTCATATACACTTGAAGCCTCTGCTGTAGGATATGAGAAATGGACTAAGCAAATAAACTTAGATAAAAATTATGAAATTAATATTGAGTTAAAAGAAAAAACATATTTGATAGATCAAGTAGTAGTAACGGCAGAGCGTTCAGATGCCAATGTACATGATGCAGAAATGGGAGTAGTGAAAATGCCTGTAGAGAGGATTAAAACCATTCCTGTGTTATTCGGTGAAGTAGATGTGATAAAAACTATACAATTAACACCTGGTGTATTGACAGCAGGAGAAGGCAGTAGTACATATTATGTGCGTGGTGGCGGTCCAGATCAAAATTTGATATTACTAGATGAGGCACCAGTATACAATGCTAATCATCTAATGGGCTTTTTTTCTACATTTAATTCAGACGCTATACAATATATAGAATTATATAAATCTGGTATCCCCGCAAACTATGGTGGACGTATTTCTTCTGTATTAGACATTTCTATGAAAGAAGGTAATATGCGAAAATATCAATTAGAGGGAGGGATTGGATTAATATCTAGTAGACTAGCTGTACAGGGACCAATTAAAAAAGATACCTCTTCATTCATATTAAGTGCTCGTCGTACCTATGCAGATATAGTAATGAGACCATTTATGAATACTCCTTTAGGTTATTATTTTTATGATATCAATGCTAAAGCAAACTATATCATTTCTCCCAAAGATCGTATATTTATAAGTGGCTATTTCGGGAGGGATGTATTTGATGTCAAAGTAGCTGATGACAACTTCTCTACAAACATAGATTGGGGCAATGCTACCCTCACTGCTAGATGGAACCATTTATTCTCTCAAAAATTATTTTCTAATACTACTTTTATATATAGCGATTATAAATTTAATTTTGGTGCTAAACAAGAACTATATAATGTACATTTAAATACATCTATAAGAGATTTTCAATTAAAATCAGATTTTGCTTATTTTTTAATAAATGGTTGGAATATGAAATTTGGAGTAGAGGGCATACATCATACTTTCACTCCATATACAGCTTCTTTTACTATGGAAAATAGCCCACTCAATCTCGGTAATCCTACAAAACTATATGCTTGGGAAACTGCTGGATACTTTCATACAGAGGGTGATATCAATAGATGGATTCGTATATCTACAGGTGTCAGACTAGGATATTATCAACAAATAGGACCATTCACCAGATATATTTTTGATCCTATAACTCTAAATAATACTGATAGCATTGTTTATGATAAATTTAAAAAAATCGTAGATTATTATCAATTGGAACCACGTTTCTTAGTTAGATTTAAAGTAGACAGTACAAGCTCTATTAAACTATCCGCTACTAGAAACACACAATTTATTCATATGGTATCGCCTGTTAACGTAACTCTACCGACAGATTTATGGATACCTAGTACTGATAGCGTAAAACCTCAAGTAGGATATCAGGTATCATTAGGATATTTTCGTAATTTCTTTGATAATGCTCTAGAGCTTAGCATAGAAGGATATTATAAATGGTTATTTAATCAAATAGAATATAAAGAAGAATCACTTTATGAAAATTACATTTTAACTAATTTAGATAATAATTTCACTTATGGTAAAGGTAGAGCTTATGGCATAGAACTATTTTTACAAAAAAAATATGGTACTTTAACTGGATGGATAGGCTATAGCTATGGTAAAACGGAACGTACTTTTCCTAAGATTAACGATGGTAAAACTTTTCCTGCCAAATATGACCGTACACATGATGTAAGTTTAGTTTTAACATACAAAATAAGCAATGCTTTTAGTTTGTCAGGAGTATGGGTTTTTGCCACAGGTAATACAGCTACTGTACCAGTATCTAGATATTTTATTGAGGGTAATATAGTTACAGAATATAGCGATAGAAATGCTTTTCGCATGCCTTCATACCATAGAGCAGACCTTAGCCTTACTTGGTTTCCACAACATAAGAAAAAACAAAGAAAAATAGAAGAAAGTTGGAATCTATCTATTTATAATGTCTACAATAGAAAAAATCCATATGTTATTTATTTTGATATAAACGGAGACATTACTAGTAATATGACTATCACAGCGAAGCAGCTTTCATTATTTCCTATTTTACCATCCATTACTTGGAATTTTAAATTTTAATGTATTATGAAAAGTTATAAAATCTTATTTCTGTTTTTATTAGTATTATTATATTCTTGCACTAAGGATATAGAGCTAGATCTACCAGAACCAGACAAAAAATATGTAATAGAAGGATATATAGAAAATGGACATTATCCTGTGATAGCGGTAACTCGTAATAGCAGCTATTTCGATCCTATAAATAGTGAATATATAATGAATTTATTCGTTTTAGATGCTAAAGTTTACATTTCTAATGGTGAAACAATAGAAGAGTGCAGTCTATCTACAAATAATTTAATGAATGGAATATGGCCATTTTTATATTACACTACTAATCAAATGGTAGGAGAACTTGGCAAAACTTACTCTATAACCGTAATTATTGGCTCTGACACTATTACTGGATCTGATACCATGCCAAGCCAAGTTTATCTAGACTCTCTTTGGTGTGAACCTATAAAAGGTAATGACACACTTAGAGATTTATGGATTTCGTGGACAGATCCACCACAGAAGAATTTTTATCGTTTTTTTACTAAAAGATTATCCAGAGATAATTATTTTGTTCCTTCTGCATTATTTGTATTAGATGATGTATATTTTAATAATCTATATTTCAAAGTTAATCTAGTGAGAGGAATAGAAAATATATATAATGATAGCACATATAGAGATACAGAAATAGGCAAATACAAAGTTGGTGATACAGTAATTGTAAAAACAACAAATCTAACTAGACAACATTATAACTTTTGGCGAACAGCAGAACAAGAAATATATACGGGTGGAAGTCCTTTTATGAATCCAGTTAGAATAAGACATACCGTTGATGGTGGATTAGGTGTATTTGGGTGCTATGCTGCCACTTATGATACAATAGTGATTTATTAATTTTATAACATCTTATGAATCACATAAGTAACTATTCCCCAGATGATAAAATCGTCATTTTCATTAATTTTTATTGGTTTATACGATTCATTTGCTGGCATTAGCCATAATTCATTATTTATTTTCCTTAAAGTTTTCAAAGTAAATTCCCCGTCAATATAGCATACTGCTTTAGCACCATCATAAGGCATTAAAGATTTATCTATAACTAAAATATCTCCATCAAATATTCCTGCATCCTGCATAGAATTTCCTCTAACTCTACCAAAAAAAGTAGCTGCTGGATGTTTTATTAATTCTTTATTTAAATCTAAACTTAGCTCTATATATTCTGACGCAGGTGAAGGGAAACCAGCACTTATGCCCTCTGCATATGGTAACGATCTTTCTAATTCATTGTCTGATTTAAAAATTTCAAGGTTTTCCTCAGTTTTTTGCTTTTTTTTATTCATGTGATGCAAAAAATTAACTTTTTATTGAAAAAAGGAGAAATTAACTTTGCCATATGATCTATGATCTACTAATCTCTTATGCTCGCTAAAGGAAACCTTAGCTCCATGCTCTATTATTAAAACTCCTTCATCATACAATAGATTTTTATCAAAAATTATATCTGGTATTTTATCTATATTTTCTAAATTATATGGGGGATCAGCAAAAATAATATCAAATTTTTCTTTGCAATGTTGTATGAAATAAAAAGCATCTAATTGAAAAACTGAAATTGACTGCAAATTAATCTTGTCAATATTTGTTTGAATAAAATTATACCAAAACTCATTTTTTTCAATAGATATAACCTTTTTAGCACCTCTAGAAGCAAATTCATAAGAGATATTACCACTACCACTGAAAAGATCTAAAACATCTATATCTCTAAAATCTGTATAATATCTCAAAATATTAAATAAGGCTTCTTTAGCAAAATCTGTCGTAGGACTTATATCTATTTTGCTGGGTAGGATAATTTGTCGTTTTTTGTGAGAACCATCTATAATTCGCATAACTCAATAGCAGAAATGTAAAAATGGAAATAATCATCTAATAAATTTTCTCCATTAGACAAAAAATTAATATTTTTAAAATAAGGATTTATTTTATCTAATATTAAAGAATCTGGTGTGATAGCTCCTGAAACAAATAATGGCAAATCTAAGGTTAAAGTATCAGTTACATTTATGGCACTTGTTATATAATACAAGATATCCATTGGAGACACGTATTTCACTAAGTTATAAAACAACAATTTCTTTTGTGAAACAACAGCAATAATAGCCATATTAGATCTTATATCAATAAATACCCCATCCAAAGATTTTTTTAATATAAATTTTAACCACAAATATTCATGAGAGGTGTAGGGATATAAATTTATTTTTTCAGGTAAAGGGATTTTTTTATTTAACATCACAGAGTTTAAAGTAGGAAGTGCATTTATTTGTACACTTTCATAATCTTCCCAGCCTAAAATTTGAGTAAAATCACTTTTAGAATATTTTAATAAAAAATCATTAGGTACTATAGTACTTTGCTCTGAAGCAATAATAAAATTAAAATGAGGTAATTTGATTATTTCATTTTCAAAAATACTATCAAAAGACTCCCAAGGGCAAGAAAAAATTTTAACAGGTATCTTGTCATCAAAAAAAATATTGTAAGCCCCTTCATAAAAGAGGCTCACAATCGCATTATTAATTTCTAAATCAGGATTTAAAATTTTTTCAAAATTTTTTAAACTCATTATTCCCAATTTCCATCGGTTATAGGTTCTGTAATAGAACCAAATTTAAGAACACCTTCAGGATCTACACCATATCTATCAAGATCGTAATCTTTCATAAAAGATTTATAAGGTGCAGATACTTCTATAGTATTAACCCATACATTACCTTTATTAATTTTATCTACTCTAATCAAAAATGTATCTTTAGGTGTACCAGTAATATCAGAGAAAGGAATGTACTTCAACTCTCTTGCATTAAAATTAGAAATATTTTTGAATAAAGAATCCTTTACAATTTTATAACCAACAGTATCTCTAAAGAAAACTGTGAAGGTAGTATCCTTAGGATCAGCTGTTAATTTAATAATTGGAATTTTACCAAATTCTATAAAATCTGCTAAAGAGTCCCAATTAGCAGTATAACGATTATTTACTTGTAAAAACATTTGTTCAGCAGAACGGATATGTTTTAATTTTTCTATTACTGCAGTTTGCCTACGTTTAAATTCATTTTGAAATTTCAAAGGATCTGTAATGCTTCTAAATATTAATATAGCAAGTACTATTATAACAATCCATAGTACGACTTGCACAATTATTTTAGTAGTTTTCATATTATTACTGTTTTGTTCGCAAAATTAAAAAAGAAATTAGTAATAAAAAAATTTTTTGAATAGAAGATATTAACTTTAAGAGAAATAAGTTATAAAAATAATAATATATGATTCATACTTACATATCAGACTATCATATCATCAAAAAAACAATTATACTATTTTTTATTAGTAGTTAAGTTTAAAAATTAAATATTATTTGTTATACCAAATCATATTTTACTCGCCTCCACACTAATCAGATTTTTTTATCTTTCTTTTTTTAATATATTCATTTTTTTATCTATTTTTGACAAAATTTTTCCCCATTATTTTTTGTTATGAATCTATCTATAATCATCCCTCTCTATAACGAAGAAAATACTATTTCTTTGGTTTTAGATAAATTAATAGCACTCCCTTTCCCACCATTCATTAATTCAGTAGAGATAATTATTGTGGATGACTGCAGCACAGACTCATCTAATAGCGTTGTCGCAGAATATATTAAAGAAAAAAATTTTCAAATTAAATTATTATCAAATCCTGTGAATAAAGGTAAAGGATATGTTGTAAGAACTGGAATAAAAGTAGCTAGTGGCGATTTGATAATTATACAAGATGCTGATTTAGAACTAGATCCCAATGATATTCCTAAAATGTTAAATGCTCTATATGAATTGAATGTAGACTTTGTGAATGGAAGTAGGTATTTGCCTGGTATAGTGCGGCCTTTACCTTCTTTTAGTAGATATATGGGTAATAGATTATTTACATTATTAACCTCTTTTTTGATAAATGTGAAAATTTCTGATGTAGCTTGTGGATACAAACTTTTCAAAAAAGATTTACTCAACAAAATAACATTAAAAGAAAATGGTTTTGGCTTTGAAGCTGAATTAATCATAAAAGCTATGCGTATAAATCCAACAAAAGTATGTGAAGTGCCCGTACAATATATTCCACGTGATATGGATACAGGTAAAAAATTAAAAAATAGACACGCCTTTGGTATATTTTGGGTAATTTTGAAATACGGACTTTTTAGAGTTAAATGATGAATATAAAAAGTATCAAAATCAATAAATACAAAGTTTCTATTGACAAAATTGTAATTTTTTTGATAATTACTCTGATGTGCATAAACATGCTCAATGTGAAGATGTGGAAAAAACAAGAACTTCTCTACTGGGATGTAGTCTCTTACTATGCTTATCTACCTGCTACATTCATTTATAAAGATTTGAGTTTAAAGTTTATTGATAATTATACTGGTGAGCATGAATTTGTGTTTTGGCCTAATACTGCACCCAATGGTAATTATGTAATAAAAACTAGTATGGGACTGAGCTATCTATATGCTCCATGGTTTTTCATAGGTCATTTGATAGCTATTAATAGCGACTACGATGATGGTGGCTTCTCTGAGCCTTATAAGATTTGTCTCCAGTTTGGCACTTTAATTTACTTTTTAATAGGATTACTTTTTTTGAGAAAAGTATTATCACGATATTTTAATAAGACTATTACTGCACTAGTCATTCTATCTATAGTTTTAGGTACTAATCTATATTACTATGTAGTCTATGAGAGCACTATGTCTCATAGTTATAATTTTGTACTTTTTTCTATTTTTTTGTGGGCTACTATGCGATGGCATGAGAATAGGAATTGGAAAAATAC
>LUZL01000105.1 GCA_001603615.1 Bacteroidales bacterium Bact_20
ATTTTAATGTATGTTTTTTTTAAATTATACTAAGCATTTTTTCAATAAATAACATATATTCATTTATTTGTACTAATGAATTATTTTTATAATTTTGAAAAAAAATATTTAAATGAAATTTGCTAAAATTTTTATAGTATCATTATTAATTATATTGTATTTACCGAGTTGTGAATTTAAGAGAGAGGATAAAAATAAATTATCACAAAATAATATAGAAGTTGATCAATTAGAAGAACATTTATTAGAAGCTAATAAATTGTACCTAAAGCAAGAACAGAGAGATATAGACACATACATTCAACGAAAAGGCTGGCAAATGGATACTACGCCCAGAGGAGTATACTATATGATTTATAAAAAAGGTAATGGAGCTTTACCAGAGCGAGGAGATATCGTCAGATTTGCATTCAAAACAATGCTTATCAATGATCAGGTATGCTATGATTCTGACAAATCTGGACCTAAAGAAGTAGAGCTAGGTAAGGCTGAAATAGAAAGTGGATTAGAAGAAATATTATATTATCTGCCAGAGGGCACACAAGCATATGCTATCATTCCATCTTTTTTGGCCTTTGGCTGGTTAGGAGATGCAGAGAGTATTCCTACTAGAGCTGTGCTCATTTATGACCTACATATTCTGAAAGTTGTCAAGAGATAAAAAAATCAAAACTCTTCATATGGCACAGGTAAAGTATATCTAGAATTGTAGCGTAAAAGAAAACTGTATATTATTTTATTCTTGTTTTTAGCACGTAAAAGTTCATTATATAATTCTTCATCTTTTTCTTTTAAAAATTTTAAAAAATTATTATAATTAAAATAAAATCGTTTGCCTGTTTGCAGCTCTATTAGATATTCTACATTAACCTTTCTACGCTCCTGCATAGGATATGATATCCAGTAATTATAATAATAAAAATCATTAAATGAATCATAATATGTGATTTCTATATCATAAAAGTGTACTAATGGACCTACGATAGTAGCATGGTAAAAACTATTTTCGTAAGCTTGCTTAATATATACTGCATTATCCACTACAACAGCAAATAAAGTATCTAAACGGCAATAATTATTTTTATTTAGAGAGCTGTCATTACAAGGTATTTCTACCTGGTACAATGAACCTTTATTATCTACTAAAACTCTAAAATCAGTATAATTAGGTTTATTATAATATAGTGATTGAGGAGTTAAATATATACCATCATTAAATAAGTACTTTCTTGTAACAATTTCATTTTGAGAAAATACTGATGAAAAAATAAATAGTAGTAAAAAACAATAATTAAATTTCATCTATTTTCATATTGTTGATCTAATTTTTGCAAAAAAGTAGGTTTATGAATAATAAATCTTTTGTATATACCATCAGCTATGATGTCTATAGAATCATATGCTTTCACTTCAAAAGTTAAAATATTCCCCTCAATTTTTATAAGCTTTGCAATACTTCTAACAGTATCACCTATCTTAGTAGCTTTCAAATGTTTCACATTTATTTCTATCCCTACAGTACAATATTCATTATCTAACAAAGGATCTACACAGTCCATACAAGTTTTTTCCATAAAAGCAACTAATGCTGGAGTAGAAAAAACATCAACTAGTCCAGATCCATATTGTACTGCTGAATCTTCTTGAGTTACAAATTTTTCAGCCTCATAACTTAAACCAATTTCTAATTCCATAATTCAAAATTTTTATTAAATCTGTGACTCCGGAGGGACTCAAACCCACAACCCTCTGATCCGAAGTCAGATGCTCTATTCAGTTGAGCTACGGAGCCTATTATTACAAAATTATATATTTTTTCTGTAAATATCCATTTTTAAATTATATAAAAATAATTCTATTTTTTATTTTATTGCTAAATGAAAAACCTCTTTATTTAATTCATTTCTCAACAAATCTAATGATTTTTTAATAGCTGGATAATCTTTTTGTAGATACAATTCAAAAATTTTAATAGCAAATTCTGAATATGTATCATGAGCTTCATTATAAGCTTGATTAATTATTTGTATCATTTCTTCTTTAGCAGAAACAACTGATAACCATGCTTTTCTACTCACGTAAATTTGCTGGCTCATATTATATTCATATTCTTGTCTCAGTACATCCAGCATATATTGATGTAGGCTAGATACATTGTCAATGTTTTCTTTAGACATTTTAGTCAATAACTGCTCTGGAGCCATTCTTTCTAAAAACAAAGCTAATCTCTCGTAAGCTTGTATTTTTAATGGTAAAAAATTATTTTTAATGTCTTCATTTCTTAATAAACGTATCTCATTTATGTGTCTTTCATTCATAGATTTCAAAACAAATAAAGCAGTTATGAAAACTATCAAAGCTGGTATGAGAACTAAAAAAACGGTTATTATCCCTTGATTCATTTTTTTTACAAAATTACAAAAAAATTATTATCTCTTTCTGTGAATAGAAATATGAAAATAATAAGAATTTATTGATTGGACTTTATTAATTTATATAGTTGAATAATATAATTAGCTTCTTTGACATCGTGCACTCTTAATATATCGGCATTATTTAATAAAGCTTGCAGATTGAGAGCAGACGTAGGACATAGAGCATCCTCTGGAGATATGTTTAATGCTTTATAAATCATACTTTTCCTAGACAAACCAACCAAAATAGGTTTCTCATGAATAGTAAAATCTTTTAAATGATTTAAAATTTGGTAATTATGCTCTATAGTTTTACCAAAACCAAATCCAGGATCTATTATAATATCATTAATACCAGCATCATGCAAAACATGTAATCTCTCAGAAAAGAAATAATTTATCTCCATTATCACATTTTCATAATGAGGATTTATTTGCATAGTAGATGGAGTCCCCTGCATGTGCATTGCCACATATGGAATATGAGCATTAGCGACTATAGTTATAATTTCTGGATCCATTAGCCCACTAGAAATATCATTTATTATATCCGCACCTTCATTTATAGCATACTTAGCAGTTTTAGCATGATAAGTATCAATAGAAATAATAATATTGGGGAAATTTTTTCTAATAAACGGTAAAATTTTAGAAAGCCTATCTATTTCCCCTTCAGCAGTTAATGGTGTAGCTTGAGGACGAGTAGATTCGGCACCTATATCTATGATAGCAGCACCATCATTAATCATAGATTGTACTTTATTTATAGCTTGATCTATTGATTTAACTCTACTATTAGCATAATATGAATCGGGAGTATAATTTATTATTCCCATTATGGCAGGTAGCTCTATATCTACTAGCTTATTTCTAAAATTAAATCTAATATTTTTCATTTTTATTTTTTAATTTTACAAAATTAGAAAATAAAAATATGTCATGCGTAATGGTAAATTTATAGTTATAGAAGGATTAGATGGATGCGGCAAATCCACTCAAATAGATTTATTAACAACTGCCCTTAAAAATAAAGGAATAAATACTCTAACTATCCACTTCCCTCGCCGTAGTGATAAAGAATCTCCATTATGGGGTGATATGATTAAGAAATTTCTAGATGGATATTATGGTAGTATAGATACTGTGCACCCTGAGCTAGTAGCACTTCTCTTTGCAGGAGATAGATTTAATGCAGCAAATGAAATAAATAAAAATTTAGCAATGGGCAACTGGATACTTTGCGATAGATATGTTTTGTCAAACATTGCATACCAGGGTGCTAAATTACCTTATGAAAACTGGAGCCTATTCGCTAATTGGATTCTAAAAGCAGAATATGAATATTTTAAAATTCCTAAACCAGACTTGCAAATCATATTAACTATGCCCTTCCATTTCATAGAAAATAATTTAAAAATTAGAAAACAAAATTTGGAAGAAGATATACATGAGCAATCATTATCTTTTATGAAAAATGTAGAAAAAATGTATGATTGGATAAAAGAAAATATTAAAGATGACATAAAATTACTAAATTATAAAGATGTTAAAAACATAAAAAATATTCACGAAGAGATTATGGAGATAATAAATAATTATTATTTTTAGTTAAAAACACTATAATTACATAAACATATCTATAACATCACTTAATATTAAATCAATTTTAAATAAAAAAATACAATTTTTGCAAAATTATTTTTTAATTTAAAAAATAATTAGTACTTTTGCAAAAATTATTTTGGCCCATTCGTCTAGACGGCCTAGGACGCCAGGTTTTCATCCTGGAAATCGGGGGTTCGAATCCCCCATGGGTCACTAATTATAAAAATTAAAAAAATTATGGCACATCATAAATCAGCTAAAAAACGCATCAGATCTAATGAGAAGAAAAGACTTTATAATAGATATTACAAAAAGACTATGCGTACAATGATAAAGAAGATTTTAGCTACTACAGATCCTAATGAAGCTAGTCAGATGCTACCTTCATTTTATTCTATGGTGGATAAAAATGTGAAAAGGGGAATAATACATAAAAATAAAGGTGCTAATTTAAAGCATAAAATTACTAAAGAATTAAATAAAAGGAAAAATTTAACAACAGCATAATTAAGTATTAAAAGTTTACTTAATAAAAAAAATACATTATAAGCATTTATAATGTATTTTTTTTTGTAGTTGTTTATTAAACTAATAAATAAGAGGGAGACAGGGAGAATTTTATTAATTTTCTGTTTAATATGTTCAAGTTTATATAAAATATTTATATATATTTGTAAAAATATTTCATATTATGAAAAAATTAGTTGATAATCCTCAAGAAGTATTTTCCCTCACTAAAGAAGGTACTCGTGAATTCTATGACAATTTATATAATAAAATTACAGAACGCGGTGCTGACGTAGTAGACTATCAAGAGCTCAAAGCCATGTCTACAGCTCTATTGTGTCCAGATTGCAATAGCAGCCATGTTATTAAAAATGGATTACAAAGCGGAGTGCAGAATTACAAATGTAAAGATTGCGGTAGACAATTCAGAGTTACCACTGGCACCTTTATGTATGGCATTCACAACAAAGAAAAGATGCTTGAGTACATCAGATGCATGTCAGCAGGTATGAGCTTGAGA
>LUZL01000106.1 GCA_001603615.1 Bacteroidales bacterium Bact_20
CAACATTTATAATGATATCATAGAATCTAAAAGATATGAATGGCTATTTAAGTCAGAACCATGTCCTTTATGCAAATCTATTTACAATTCATTGATAGATATATTAGATGATCCATTAAAGGTTTATGATATGGTATATGCTAAGAAAATTGATTTTAATAGACAACTCGGTAAAGGAATTTCTGTTTGGAATCCATCTGATAACCTTATAGAACATATTTATACTAATGATATTTTAGAACAAGAGTTTAAAAACTTATTGTCTACAGAAGAAATTGAATTAAAATATTCTTATTTGGCTCTGACAAATAATGGTATTTATGCTTTGATGGATATAAAAGATAATAATATCACGAGATTATTATCTTTACATGGTATAATAAGTGATGGTGTGCACAAAGTAGAACATATAGAAGAAAAAATAAATACTTTATTTCTTGGTTTAGTAAATCCAGAAGATAAAAAAACCTTTATAGATATTAAATCTTTCCAAGATAGAGTCCGCTTTGTTTCTATTCCATATGTATTAGATGCTCAGACTGAAGTAAAAATATATGCAAGCAAATTTGGTAATCGGATATATAATCTTTTTCTCCCTAGAGTTTTAAACAATTTTGCTAAAATTATCATTAGTACACGATTAAATACTGAATCAGATATTTTTAAAAAATGGCTAAAATATAAAAGTAAATATGAAAAATACATAGATCCTGATTTATTATTATTAAAAATGGAACTCTATCATGGCAAAATACCTAGATGGCTCGAAGAAGAAGACATACAAGGATTTAAAAAAAATATACGATTAGCTCTGCTCAATGAAGCTATGGACGAGGGATTAAAAGGAATCTCTGGCAGACAATCTCTATCTCTTTTTAATAAATTGATATCAATTTATGAAGATAAAGATGAAGAAATAGATATGCTAGATATCATAAACTTTTTTGAAGATCAACCTGAAAGTATAAAAAAGCTTATCCCACCACAATTTATAAATTCTTTATTAAAAATTTATGAGATAAATATTGTCCAAGAGTTAAAAGATGCTCTCTATACGTATAATGATGATAAAATTTATGAAGATATTATTCATTACTTATATGCACTGAGTTATGATATAGGTGCAGAGATCAATAACCCTTTCACTGGCAAAAAATATACTTTGACAAATGATTTTTTGATATCTATAGAAAATCATTTATTCATAAATACTGACGACATAGCTAAAATTAGGAATAAATTACTTAATAGATTTATAACAGAAACTTTAGCTCAAGAGTTAGAAATCAAGCAAAAAAAATGGCAAGAAACGAAATTAGTATCAGAATTATATGAATTATACAAAGAAAATATCAAAAAAGCTAGCCTAGATCCTTATCTAAAAAATCAATCTTTTAGATTTGCCCTTCTAGATTATTTCACTGAAAAATTTTCTAATTATGATGCTAAAATACAAGAAGATATCAATCATATGATAAAAGTTTTGCATGAGAAATATCAATATTCAGAACGTGGTGCTATTAAAATAGCTCTGTATATAATAGACCAAAATCTACCAGAAAGATATAAAGAATTTTTAGCTTAAAATCAAAATTTTGATTTTAAGGAAATAAATTCCCCTATTTACTTTTATAGTATTAACTTTGCAAAAACAAAATCATGAAAATTAAAAATATCTGTTTCTATGCTTTGGTGATGATATCAATTAATTTATTTTCACAAATTAATAATTTCACCAATATTTATAAGAATACCATAAACACTAATGCTCTGATTCAAGATATTTATGATGAAAGCGGTCAAAAAAATAATTACAGAGCTACTGTAGAATATATATCCTCTGGAAATGGGCAAGTTATTACTTTTGATTCATTAAGTAATATACCTGAGTCTGGAGTAGAGAAAATATATCAGCACACTTATAAGGTAAATAATGATTTCACCATTTCTCCCACTGATACTCTGAGATTAGCCAATTATGATACTATCAAATTGGCAGATGGTATTACAATTACTATTCAAGGTTTTGCAGATTTCAATCCTACAGATACTGCCATCATTACAAGAATAGATGACTTGTCTGCTCCTAAAGGTATATATATACAAGGAGATAGTTCCAGTGCATTAATTCAAAAAGTTAGATTTGAATATGCAGGCATCAAATCTAGTAGCATATCAGGAATTACTATTAAAAATTGTACCTTTACTTTAGTAAATACTCTATTAAGTAGTTCAGCAATTAATTTTGTAAAAGGTAATAATATCATTGATAATTGTACTTTTTTGAGTAATCAAAGTTCAGCTGTAGCTAGTGGTGCCAATATTCCATGCTCATTAACATTCACCAATAATTACCTTTTTGATAATAACACAGATAATACTAATAGACCACAAATAAATATGGGACCAGCAGGAGATGGTTCTATTATAATAACAAACAATACTATCATTGGAACTCAAAGATCAAAAGTAGGTGGTATAGCAGTAGCAAATTTACTTGGTGTAGCTGGCGAAAATAATGTTATTATCAGCAATAATTATGTAACTGCTTGTAGATATGGTATAACTACTAACGGCAAAATGAACGCTGTAATATCTGATAATCAAATAATAGATAATAAATATGATCCTAATCCTATGACAGGTGGTAGTGGCATTAGCATATATGATGCTAATAATCTACAAAATACAATGATCACAAGTAATAGAATAGAGGAAAACCTGTGGGGTATAACTATCGTAAGTGGAGGTAATGTTAATATTGGCAAATTATGTGTAGATAGCACAGAGGAGGATTATAACCCAGGTCAAAATGTATTTGTTAATAATGGGAATAATGGTTTATTATACGATTTATATAATAATTCACCTAATACTATTTATGCCCAGGGAAATACATGGAATGTGACAGTGCAGGATTCTATAAGCATTGAGGAAGTTATATATCACAAAAATGACGATGCTGCACTAGGTGAAGTAATCTTTATGTATCATCCTATTATAAACAGTATTTCTGATTATTCAAATAATAACATTGGATATTATATGAAAGATAAAACATTGTATTTTTTCAATGAGCTTCCTAATGTTATTAAGATCTATAATTTAAATGGAGCATTAGTATATAATAATGAAAATAATACGAATAATAAAATTTCTCTAGATAATCTTAAATCAGGTATTTATATTCTGCATTTAGAAAAAGATGTAATAATAAATAGTAAATTATTAATTTATTGAAATAATTACCTAATAAATTTTAATTTAATATTAAACTTAAATGTTTATAAAATAATCTATTTAAGTATTATTTAATAATAGGGGATTTTTACTAATTATTAAAATAGGATGACGACAATTAAATAAAAACATTGGTTGAGATATAAAAAAGTGGGTGATAATTTAAATTATCACCCACTTTTTATAATTAACATTTATATGTTATACTTTAAATATTTTATAATTTAAATAAATTCATTAATTTTGTTCCAAATTTTCAAATTATGATAGATCTATTTCAAAACACAGATGAATACTTAGCTCTGCCTAAAGATCACAAGCGAGACTTCCTAGACCAGCTTTATCAATATCTAGTTGATAGTAATGCTAATGCTGTAGACTACCAAAAAGTAAAAATACAATCTACTGCAGCTATCTGCCCTAACTGCAAAAGTGAAGACGTCATCAAAGCTGGTAAACATAATGGTAGGCAAGTGTACAAATGCAAAACCTGCGGTTATCAATTTCGAGAAACTGCTCGCACCTTCGTCTACCGAATGAGAAAATATCCATTGATGCTAGACTATATGAGATGCATGCTAGATGGTAAAAGTCTGCGAGCTTGTGCTAGCGAGGTTGGAATATGTCTGAAAACTAGCTTCCAGTGGCGACATAAAATATTAGCAGCATTGAGATCTTTTGAAGGTGGAAT
>LUZL01000107.1 GCA_001603615.1 Bacteroidales bacterium Bact_20
AGTTCTTTTAAAATTTTATCAGGTTCATCATCAAATAGTTTAGCTCCTATATACAAAGCTCTATCATCATATAGCACACAAACCTGTGTTTGTTTAAAAGGTTCTCTGCCTTCATAAGGTTTATATGTTACAAAATCGCCACTACATTCTGCTCTACTCCATGACTCTTCATCTAAGATACCATCAATATTTATCTTTTCTTCTGTTCTATATCCTACTATTTCTCTATGCTGAGCATAAATTGCATTAGTAAAAATTAAAAATATAATTAATAGATTAAAACTTCTCATAATGTATGTTTACATTATTATTGCAAAAATAATCAATATGATACAATTAACTAATATTAGTTTAGAATGTTTTTTAGTAATTTTTTATGAATAAATGGGTTAAATTGAGACGGGAGTGAATTGGTGACGAGGAGACTGGGTGACGAGGAGACGAGGTTAATTGGTGACGAGGTGACGGAGTGAAAAGTTTTGTAGAAAATGTGAGACTAAAGTAGAGTTCTAAAATAATCATTAGCAATAGAAAAAGTTTGTAATAATTACTAAAGAAAATTATTAATTTTATTTTATGAAATTTAAGTTATAATTAATATTCATAAGTCAGGTAGAGGTAGCATAATGAAGCTTTAATTTACATTCAGATTCATCCATTAGTTTTTTTATAATACTATTTGGCAAATGAAATAAAAACTAATTTTTAAAGCAATTAATGAATTATTCTCAAAAACACATGCTTCTATAAATTATTTTCTAATATGATTTTTTTTAAATTATCTCTTGTTTGGTTTTTATTAAAATATTACTAGAAATAGCTTAGGAACAAACTAGTAAAAAGTGATATTAAAACTACTCAAGTATCAAAATTATTATATACTTTACTCTATATATATTTAAATTTTGAACATAATTTTTTTAAACAAAACTTCTTCAAAAAAATAAAATAAAGAATTATTTTAGATTATTAATTAATAATGAATTTTTAGAAAAAATATTACTTACCAATGCAGAAATTGCTAAATATATAATCTAAAATATCATTGCTTACTATTTCGCCAGTAATCTTGCCTATGCTATCTATGCTTTGTCGTAGATCAAATGCTACAATATCGTTAGGCATATTTTTATTCATATCTTCTAGAGCTTTTACTAAACTCATTTTTATATCTTTGAAAGCTTCATAGTGTCTAATATTTATCAAAGTATCTTCATTTATATTTACGATGTTTTTAATCGCATTTACAATTTCATCTAACAATATTTCAATGTTTTCTTTTCTTTTAGCAGAAATGAAAACTTTATCAAAATCCTTTAAATCAAACAAATGAGAAGGTATCTGCTCTATTAGGTCAATTTTATTAAAAACTAAAATCACTTTTTTGTCATCTAAATCATCTATTTGATCCTTCATATCTCTAAAGTCTTCTAAAAACTTATAGTAATCAAATTCAATAATATCAATTAAATACAAAATTATAAAAGATTCTCTCATTTTATCATATGAGCGTTCTATACCAATATTTTCTACAACATCAGTAGTAGTTTGTAAACCAGCAGTATCTATAAATCTAAAAGTAATCCCTTGATAGGTTATGTGATCTTCTATAGCATCTCTGGTAGTACCTGGTATTTCACTTACAATAGCTTTTTCATCATTTAAAATTGCATTTAATAAAGTAGATTTCCCTACATTTGGCTTCCCAATAATAGCTATCGGAATACCACGTTTCACTACATTGCCATTTTTGTAAGAATCTATTAGTCTATCAGCTTCTGATATTAATGCTGATATAGTATCTTTTAATTTTTCCCTGGAAGCAAACTCTACATCTTCCTCAGCAAAATCAATTTCTAATTCTAATAATGCCGTTAAACTGATAAGCTCGTTCCTATAATCATTTAATTTTTTTGAAAAACCTCCTCTAAGTTGATTCAGAGC
>LUZL01000108.1 GCA_001603615.1 Bacteroidales bacterium Bact_20
TATTTTATCAAAATTTATAATCTGCGAATTTTTATTTTTATCAATGTATTCATATTGTCCTTTACCAGAAAAGCTTTTTTTACCATAAATCCAAATATTACAATTTTTTAAAAGATGATATTTAGTATCTAGATTAGCTAAAACTTTTGACTTTTCTAGAGGTTTTATGACAGCTCCAGGTAGGATGTTTATAATCCCATCATTAGGGAATATAGCTGCATCAGCTACTTTTATGAATGGTACATCATATGCTATTATTTGTTTGTCTTTAATATTATATTTCGCTTTGCCTGCTATAAATGTAAGGGAATCCTGAGCTGGATGAGTAGAAATAAATTTAGAACCAATGATGTCCATATCTACTAAATCTCTAGCTGGTATATGGGTATAGTCTGTTTCTTTGTAATGAGCTGTATAGAAATCTATTTCTTCTTTGTCCATATACCAGTCAAATTTATCCATATAACAGATATATTCATTAACAGGAAAACGTATCAGAGAGCTTTCGCCAGCGGTCTCAAAAGATCCCTTCCTTTTGTCAAAGTCTACATGTCCTTTATATATTTTAGTTTCTAAAGCTAACTCATTAAGATCAAAAGTTTTCAATACAAAATCACAGGTATCTGTATCAAAGACTCTATTTTTCATTAAAAAACGTTTGCTAGTCATTATAGCATTTAGAAATTCTATTTTACCATTTGCCACTAAGCTAGATGAACTATAATCTAGTATACCATTGAAAATGATTTTTTCTTTATAAGCTATAGCTGGTTTATCCTGAGTAGTGATAGTCATATAATCATTTTTAGGATACCAAGATATTTTAGCATTTTCTATACTAATAGGAGGATATTGTACTCCTGTAGTACGCTCTGCTATTACATAACTATCTGCTATACCAATTGTAGAATCTGGGAAAAATAAGAAATCTTTACTATGAGCTGTAGAAGTAATATATTTCAATGTTCCATCACCATGAAGCCCTTGATTAGACATAGAAATTTTATTAGTAAATGTTCCTTTGCCACCATATGCTGATAATCCATTAGCAGGTGTCTGGTGAGATATACCTAGAGAATAATCTTGCATTATTATCAATGGTTCATAAATATCTGGGAAAATACCTCCTGATGATAAATAGCCATCAAACTTAAGAGCATCTGTTTCAAATTTATCTAGGTTTTCTAAAGTATAGGGATTAATATGATAAAAGAAATTATCTCGCAAATATACATCTTGATAAATGCAAGATTTATCATAATATACATAAGATATCTTTTTGCTATTAAAAATAGGATATTCTGGCATATAAATTTTGCCACTTCTATTACTAGGATGGTCTATTAATAGCTCACCACTCATATCCTCTATCACATTTCTAACTCTAATCAAAGGATATTCGCCATATCTATCGGGTAACCTGCTTCTCACATAGAAGTTCATAGAGTCTACATATGGCATATTTATTTTAAATTGATCATAAGAGAAATAATATTCTCTACCATAATAATTAAATCTGCCAGCATTTATTAATCCATCAAAAACAAAATCTCTATCTTTTTTAACAATGATTTTTTGTTCTTTAGGATATACAA
>LUZL01000109.1 GCA_001603615.1 Bacteroidales bacterium Bact_20
GATGACCTATCCATGGATGAAAACCAAATAATTCTTTCTGAAGAGCAAAAATAAATTGAGTGAAAGGACGATAGCGGCCACCAGCTACATATTTCACATTTTCACCAAAATATCCCACAAATGAATCATGAGTAAATATATCTTTTACACCTTTGATGCCCTGTTGAGTAAATTTGTTTTCATGAATTACCAAACCATCATCTAAAACATAATCAAAGGTAATAGTAGGTAGATATAAAATACTAGCAAATAAAAAGAGAAATAGACAGAGTTTTTTATTTGAAAATTCAGATATTTTACTAAAAAATGTAACTTTTTTCAAATTATTCATATATTTTATATTTATTTCAATGCGAAATTAATATTTTCATTTAATAAATCATAATTTGAAAAAAATATATAAAAAAGGGTAATAAATCTATTACCCTTTTAAAATTAATAATTAAGTATAAACAATATAATTATCTGTTTGTAGTGCCATAATTAACAGGAGCACCCACTCTAGTCATAGCACATCTAAAGCCGATATAATCAGTAGACAGCTCTTCATCTAAAAATCTACGTGTACCTGGACTCAAGAAATAAGCACGATCTTTCCATGAACCACCTTTATATACTCTCGCTTGATTATTTACTAAAGAAGTTCTGCCAAATTCGTACATTAATTTATTTTGTTGTTCACCTTCTAGATATTCAGATTGAGAATAATAAATAGAACTTGTAAAATCACCATCAAGATAATCTCTATTATCAGCATATCTGAAGTTACGTCTATTTTTAGCTTCTTCTTCAGTAAGGGGTCTCCATTGTATTCTACCAAGAGTATCTTTTTCAGCTATCAGGCCTTCTTCATCTCTAACTTTAGTCATAAAAACATTACCTCTATATGGTCTCCACTCATCCATATCTTCATAAGAAAGTGGTCTATATACATCTAATACCCATTCAGCAACATTACCAGCCATATTATAAAGACCAAAATCATTAGGCCAGTAGCTAAAAACTGGAGCTGTAGCATCATAGCCATCATTTAGATAACCAGCTACGCCCATATAATCTCCTCTACCACGAACAAAATTAGCTACAAAATCTCCCATATTTTTATAATAATCTGTACGAAGCACATGTCCATTCCATGGATAAACTCTTCTTTCTAATACACGTTCAAAGACAGTATTACCTATCAAACCTAAAGCAGCATATTCCCATTCAGCTTCGGTCGGTAGCCTATATTTGGGTAATAAAATACCATCTTCTATTCTAACTTTTCTGGTACCCATACCAGAAGGATTTAAATCGTACAAATCATTTTTCACAATGCCCTCGTATTGACCAGCTAGATAAGCATCTGTATTGAAATTATTTTCATTCATTTGCATGTTATCTAATTTCAAAATGCCCTCACGTATTAAAATGTACTCATTAACTCTATCAGTACGCCAAGAAGCATAATCATTTGCTTGACGCCAGCTAACACCTACAACAGGGTAAAAATTATAAGCTGGATGTCTAAAATAATAATCTACAAAAGGATCATTATAGCCTAAACGTGATAACCATACTAATGTATCAGGTAATGCTTTATACACAACCTCAGGATAGTCTACACCATAAACTCTAGAAAGCCAATAAGTATATTCGCGATAATCTACATTAGCTACCTCAGACATATCCATATAAAATGAAGATACAGAAACCCTTCTAGGGACATTATTCCATTCATAAGTAACATCTTGTTCAGTACGCCCCATCACAAAAGTACCACCTGTTACTAAAACTAGTCCAGGACCTGTCTCTTGTTCTTCATAAGGTACTACCTCGAAGCCACCCCAGTTAGGGTCATTATATACCCATCCAGTAGTACGAGATCTCTCCTGAGCACAAGAACTCATAATAAATAATAAAATTAAACTAAGACTAAAAATCTTTGAAAACTTTTTTATATTCATAATTTGCATATTTTTTAAATTAATAATTAAAATTTAGGACAGTTAATAGGAGCTATTCTTTTAGCCTTCACTGGACAAGGTAATCTAAAAGTCAAAGAGAACTCATGAGCACCACCAGATTGATTTGTTAATCGAGACACTGTAATATCATAGCTATAACCTACTTGAAATGTTTCTTGAACAAAACCTAGTAAAACAATAAATGCATCAGGATTTTTAGTACTATGTCTAAACCATGTACCAACTACAAAAGGGTATTTGTTTAAATATAATCCATAATTAAATTCTTCAAAATCTTGTTGTTTCGAAAATAAAATATTAGGAGACAAGGTAGTTTCTTCTACAGTATATTTTTTATAAGGTTTAGATTCTATACTAATAACACCGCCAGCATGAGCCGTATATTTAACAGGTAATTTTGATGTACTAATAAAACCTTCATTAGGTCTAGTAACATGACTAGCAGAAAAACCAAAAAAGAATCTTTCTCCATAGCCAGCTATACCTGCTGAGAAATCTGCAAAATTTTTAGTTAAATTTTCTGGTGGTATTTCATTTGTATTTCGTATAATGCCCCATCTAGGATCTATCTGATCGGGAAAAATTAATTTTTCCCAATCAAGTGTTTTTTGTACAAAAGTCGCTTGTAATGCAGTATTAATATAAAATTTATCTGATACTTTTAATCTAAAAGCATACATTAAACCAGCTAAAGTAGTGTTTAACACTCCTTCTCCAGCTCTATCTACATCTACTAAAACTCCTATACCACCAGATAATGCTGGTACATACATATCATAGGAAGCATTATAAGTAACATAAGTACCCGTAATGCTAGGCCACTGGCTTCTAAAATTAAACGCTAATCGTGGGCATATCTGAGATCCCGCTAAAGCAGGATTTAAGTATAATGGATTAGCATAATATTGCGAAAAATGAGGATCTTGACCTTTTAACCCCCCTATACTAATGATTATTATTATTAAAATCAAAAAATACTTCTGTTTCATTATCACATTAATTTGTTACAAAAATAATACATTTTTTTAATAAGCAAAAAAAATTAACATTTTTTATATAAAATTTTTTTAATTTTACCATTATACACAAAAAATATTTCTATGGTTACATTTAATCATTGAGAAACTAACATTTCATTATATTTACTTGCATTGATAGGATCTATAGATTTTAGAATATTTACAATCTCAGTCTTTTCTATTGCAGGGGCAGGTTTGAAAATATTTACTAATTCATCACTTTTAGCTGTCATAAATAAATTAATAATAAATAAACCAGGTTTTTCTTTATAAGTTTGTTGAATTAATTTCATTGCTTGAGTGATATTAGCTCTTCCTTTTATTATATCATTAGTCATAATATCTAGTCCTTGCCTATGATATAGATAAAAACCTTTCCTATAATTTTCATAATTTTTATTTGTTAGATTTTCAAGTATCCAATATCTATTTCGTTGATTTTCATATGATCGCCATCCTTTATATTGAGTAGCATTTGCCGGTACAGAATTAACTACAGCCCATGCTTTCTCATAAAAAGGTGTACCACCAAGCTCCTGAAAACTATCAAAATCTAATCCTATAAATAAAAAAGCATAATAAGATAGTAAAGATTCTAAATTGCCAACAAAAGTATTTTCTATATAATCTAATGAAGTACCTTGTGTATATTGAAATTGAATATCTTTATCTTGAAAATTTAATAAAGTAGAGTGATATGATGTATTATAAACAGGACGACGTAACTGAACCTGAAAAGTACCAGTGTACATATTAACATTATCATAAGAAGAAATGGTAATTATTATAGAACATTCTATTCGTTCTTGGGGTTCAAAATTATAATTCGTCCATTTACGATCGTTCATAAATTCATAAATAGAATTCTGCAAATTGTCAAATACAGATTGATCTACACTAGTTATAGCACTTGCATTTATAGAAACTGAGCAATTTAATTCTTGACTAAAAGAAACGAAGTGCCCAGAAATTAAAATAATAAAAACTAAAAATATTTTTATAAAATTTTTCATTCAATTTATTTATTACACAAATCTACAACTAATTTTTCAATAATAAAATGAGCTAAAGATTTTTTAGTATCTACATCAGATGGGATAATACTACCATCACTTTTTATGATAGTTATTTGATTATAATCACTTCCCATACCGATATTTTCATCTTTAGCACTATTTAGAATAATAGCATCTAAATTTTTACTTTTTAATTTTTCTAAAGCATTTGACAACTCATTATCTGTCTCTAAAGCAAAACCTATAAGCCATTGGTGTTTTTTCATTTTAGCTAATTGAGAAAGAATATCTGTATTTTTAACTAATTCTATAGTAAGATGCTCAGATTTTTTAATTTTTTCTTTAGAAAAATTTACTGGTCGAAAATCAGCAACAGCAGCATTCATAATGACTCCATCCACATCATCGTAATATTCAATACATTTGTCTAACATATCTTGGGTAGTAGTGACGTTTATAAGTTTAACATTAGAATGAGAAATAGTTAGACAAGTAGGACCTGAAATAAGTATAACCTCGGCACCCAAATTAGCTAGAGCCTCAGCAATAGCGAAGCCCATTTTACCACTACTTTTATTCCCGACGAATCTAACAGGATCTATGGGTTCATGTGTAGGCCCAGCAGTAACAATAATTTTTTTGCCAGATAATATTTGTTGAGAATTAAAATAATCATCTATGTATTTAGCAATATCAAGAGGTTCAGCCATCCGACCCGTACCTTGATATCCACAAGCTAAATCGCCACTTTCTGGTTGAATGAAAATAACTCCTAGATTTTTTAAAATATCAATATTTCGCTGCAGAATGGGATTATTCCACATCTTAACATTCATTGCTGGAGCTATGAAAACTTGTTTATTAAAAGCTAAAAAACTAGTAGACACTGTATCATCAGCTATACCATGAGCCATTTTACCGATAATATTCGCTGTAGCAGGAGCTATAACAAAAATATCTGCCCAGTCAGTAATACTAATATGTTCTGTTCCAGAAAAGTGAACATTATCAAACATCTCATAATAAACATCATAATTGGTAAGAGTTTTAATAGTAGTGGGAGTTACAAATTGCAAAGCATTTTTAGTAGCTACTACCCTTACATCAGCTCCTCCTTGTAAAAAAATTCTAACAAGGATAGGTACTTTATATGCAGCTATGCTACCGCTAATACCAATTAAAACATGTTTATTTTGAAAATTCATTTATTGACTTTCAGGGATACGAAAATAAATTTTTCTTTTTATAAACTCTTTAGTAGCTATAAGGGTAGGTTTAGGTTTAGATTCATACTCACGTGCTACCTCTATCTGAGCTTTGTTTTCAATATATTCTTCTAAAGTATCAATAGTTGTTTTGAATTCAGAAAGTTTCTCATCGAGTTCTTCTTTTAATTGTTGGCTTATTTGATTTGCTCTTTTACCAATGACTAGAGTACTCAGATAAATATTACCTGTGATTTCACTCATTTCTTTAATGTCTCTAGTAACTGCTTCTTGCCAAATTTTTTGATCTTTTTTAATCATATTTTTTTAAATATTTTGTCTTAAATTAATTTGTTTTTGAATATCTGCTTTTATACTATTTAACCTATTGATATACTGACTATTGGGATATAATGACATGAAATTATTTAACACATCTAATGCTTGAAGGAATCTATCTAACTGCTTAGTTCTAACACTATTGATAGCATAGTAATAATGAGAAAGACATAGATAATAATTTGCTTCTTCTTTGAAATTAGAAGCTGGGTAATCTTTAATAAAATTATTTAAAGAAACTATAGAAGCTTTGTATTCCTGAATGTCATAATATAATTTAGAATTAGCAAAATCTTTTTTTTCTAAATTAGCTGTAAGTTTGTCTATACAGTCTTTAGCCTCTGCTACTTTATTACTTCTTGGGAATCTAGTGATAAATAATTGAAAATCATTAATAGCTTCTTTAGTAATAGATTGATCCAAATAATATGTAGGAGCTAATTTATATTTGGAATAAGCAGCTTGAAAAGCACATTCTTCTGCATATTTACTAGAAGGGAAAGTTTTTGCAAATTGACTAAAATGATAACTAGCTAAAATATAATCGCCTTGGTGATAGTAGCTCCATGCCATATAATAGTATAGCTCTTGAGACTTGGTAGTACCACGATAATAAGGAATAATCATTTCAGATAATTGAATTACCTGATAATACCTTCCTTGCTGATAATATTCTAAGACTTTTGCATATTTCAATTCTGGGTCATCAGCTTTTGCGATTTTATTGAATTCAATATTATCTCTACATGAAGAAAGAAAAATTAATAACAATGTAAATGAAAAAAGTAATTTAGTTTTCATAATAAATTAAAAAAAAGATAGAATGTCAAAATAACGTCATTTACACCCAATAAATTATATCAATAAATAAATTTCATTATTAGTGATGAGAACAGGCTTTTTCTATTTTTGTGCCTTCAGGACTTTTTTCAGTTAAGTAACCAACCTCATGAATTAAATTAATCAATTCATTTTCATTATATCTTTGAGGATTATAAACAATAGTAACCACCTTGGTTTCTAAATCAGCATTTACAGAGTAAATATCTTCTTTGCTAGCAATTGTTTCCTCAATAAGTTTTTTGCCATTTTCGCAATGGAAAAAAGTTTTTACCTTAAATTCAGCTCTGTTTTTACTAGCCTCTTTACCCGTAACAGCTGTTTGTGCATTAATAAATGAAGGTATTGCAAATACAACTAATAAAACTAAAAATAATTTTTTCATAATATTGATTTTTATATTGATTTTTATATTGATTTTAATATGCAAAATTACAAAAAAAATTTTTTATTTAATAAATATTTAAATATTTAATCTAATATTTAAAAAATATTTTTTAAAATGTCGTTTAGCTCTATTTGATTAATACACTCACAATTTCTAGGATCTAAACAATATTTATGACAATTGATTTTTTGAAAGTTAGGTAAAATGACATTAGCATTTCTACCTATTGGAGCCCATCTATGTGGAGCATAAGTGCCCACAGGTACATATAGTCCGATGACATTAGTACCAAGAGCTGCAGCTATATGTAATGGACCAGTACTACTAGCTATGACAGCTTTAGCATTAGCTAATACACTCATTAATTGATATAAATCTAAAGAACCAAAAAAAGTTTTAACATTCAAATCACTAAAAATTGGAAGCCAATATTGTCCCTCTTTGCTACTACCAGTTATGTATACCTTTTCACCACTATCTAATAATTTTTTAGCTAGTAAATAAAAATTTTGTGAAGAAAAATTGGGAGCACTGCCCATAGAACCTGGATGTATAATTATAGGACGATTTTTGGGGTCTAAAAAATCCATAGCCACCAAATCAGGTAAATCATTTAATTGAAATTTATCTTTACCATAAAATTGAACTAATTCAGTAATAGAAGGTATATAATTTATTTGTAATGGTTTAAGTAGAAAAAAATTTAATTGAGCTTCATGTAAAAAAGACTTTTTTCTAGAAAAATCAACTAATTTATTAGCATATTTAAATGAGTAAAAACGATGAGAAGTAGCTACACGAATAGAAATATTAGATTTTGCCAATAATCTCATCACCTCATAATCTGGATAAGCGAAAATGATAGCATCTGCACCTATAGAATTGATAAAATCTATTTTATTATTAGTCTGAGATTCGCTATCTATCTGATCAAAAGAATATACATTATCAATAAAATTATAAGAACTAGCTATAGGCAAAGCATAGTCTCTAACAAGAAAAGATACATTAATTTGAGGAAAATTATTTTTCAAAAAAGCAGCTAAAGGTAAAGTAAGAACTAAATCACCTAATTTATCTGTTCTAGAGATTAAAATCTTTTTTATATTTTGCATAAAAAAACAAAAAAGCTATCAAGAAAATTATTACATCAATCTAGTAATAGAGCCTTAACAGGTTCCATCCCAAAAGGAGAATTTTCTTCTATAGCATTCAAAACTGCACCGCCACCTGTAAACATATAATATTTAGGATCATCAAGAGCTGTCATATATACACCAGGTAAAAGTCGTTTAAGCTCCTGCAAAGTATCTCCACCAGCATATAATTTCATAGCATCAATATTAGAATTTATCAAGTTATTTAGAGCAATGGTACCATCATTAAAATATGGTGCGAAACCCATAACTGCATTTACAAAAAATGTTTTAGCACTATTAAAAATATTGATTAGCGAAGGTTCGCTAAAAGATTCTGGAGCTACATCTAGCACATAATTAAGTTTATCACCAGCTTTCAAATTTTTAATATCAACGACTTTATAATGTCCATCTATTTTGCCTTCCATAGTATCAGACTCTACTATGTAACGAGGTTCAATAATCTTATTAGGATACTTTTCATTAACAAAATTAACGAATTCTTTAGCTAAAGCGAGATTATCATCATCTATACCATTGATAGAAATATTATATTTAGCAGACAAATAAGCATTTAGAATTACACCACCGAGCATCAAATAATCTACTTTTTCGATAAGAGCTTTTAAACTATTAATTTTAGTATCAAATTTAGCACCAGCAATAACAGCTATCATAGGTTTATTAGGAGAAAAAATCTTATCTAAATTATTAATTTCTTTTTGCAATAATAAACCAGCATAACTAGGTAAATATTTAGTAATAGTAAAAGTAGAAACATGAGCCTGCCAAGAACCAAAAGCATCATTAACATACAGATCAGCTATACCAGCTAACTCTCTAGCAAATCTATCTCTCCATTCACCTTTGTCTTCTTCGCCTCTAAACCACCTAGTATTAGGCAAATAAATTCCATCAATAATACCAGATTTTAATTCTTTAATTAAGTTATTAATAGAAGTATCAATGTCTTGAATGCCATAAGGTTCATTCACATAAAATTCAGGAACTTTAAAATTCAGATTTAGTTTATTACGCAAATACTCTACGATAGGCATTACACTAGTATTATCAGAAATAGTAATAGTGCCATCTTTTTTATTTTTAGGACGACCGATGTGGGTCATAAGGATTAATTTACCACCATGAGATGCGATATAGAATAAAGTTTGAATAGTAGCATCTATACGATAAGGGTCATGAATTATACCTTTATCAACGACATTATGGTCAACTCTAACAAGGACGATTTTATCATTTAAATTTGCATTTTGGATAACTGATAATTTCATAAGTTTATAATTTTTAGACAAAATTATAAAAAATTAGTTAAAGTTAAAAAATTTTCATTTTTATATTGTTTCAAATAATAAATGATATTAATATCATTTAAAAATTATTATATATTTTTGCCAAAAATTTAGTATTTATGAAGACTTTAGTTAATAACATCAACGACCATGTGGCTCTGAGTAAGGAAAATTCCAAAGCTTTCTATGATAATCTCTACGATTTCCTATTACAAAACGAAGCTGACGTAGTAGATTACCAAGGTCTAAAACTTCAAAGTACTCCACCACTTTGCCCAGACTGCCATAGCAACCATATCGTTAGAAATGGCAAACAAAAAGGAATACAAAATTATCTCTGCAGACACTGTGGTAGACAATTCAGAGTTACTACTGGTACTTTTGTATATCGTATACAAAAACATCAGCAAATGTTAGAATACATTCGCTGCATGGTTGCAGGTAAAAGTCTAAGAGCTTGTGCTAATGAAGTAGGCATCAGCCTCGGTACTAGCTTCACTTGGAGACACAAAATATTAGCAGCTTTGAAAAGTTTTGATAAAAATGTAAACTTTTTTGGCATAGTAGAAATAGACGAACTGCTAATGGATTATTCAGAGAAAGGTAGAAAGTATTCTAGTGCTAAAGAAATGAAACAAGCGATGAGAAAAAAGCCCAAAAAGGTAGCTGTATTAGTTGCTACGGATAGAAGTGGTAATATTCTATTTAGAAACACTGAAGATAAGAAAGTAAGAACTGATGACATAGAGAAATTTCTAAAACCCAGGATAAACGAAGACGCAGTGATATGTACAAGTGCTAAAAGTGCCTTTAGACATATCAGAAAGAGCAAAATTAAACACAAAGAGATAGTGGGAACAAAGAAAAGGAAGCGAGGTATCTACAACACAGCTACAGTAAAGGCTAAATCAGAGAATTTTACAAAATGGATATATGGTAAATTCAGAGGAGTAGCGACCAAATACTTGCAAAACTATATTATGTGGTATGTGGTGAGAAGCAAGTACTTATCATATGGAGTTATTAGTAATACTGGTAGAATGCTAAACCTTGCATCATCGGATAGGCAAGCGTGGTATGAATATTTTAGAGTGAGTAAAATATCATATACTGTTTGAAACATTTAAAAAATGTTATAATTATTTCCCCACCCTATTCACCTTACCTCTTTTTATAAGTTCCCCTCTTTCATTAATCTATCAAAATAATCTATCGTCTTTATTAAACCTTCTTTTAAACTAATTCTGGGCTGCCATTCTAATATAGATTTAGCTTTAGTTATATCTGGTTGTCTCCTTATCGGATCATCTTCTGGTAATTGTAAGTGTATTATTTCTGATTTTGAATTTGTAATATCTAAAATTAATTCTGCTAATTCTATTATTTTAAATTCAGAAGGATTACCTAAATTTATTGGACCAATTATATCATCACCAGTATTCATCAATTTTATCAATCCATCTAGCATATCATCTACATAGCAAAAACTCCTAGTCTGGCTACCATCTCCGTATACTGTTATTGGTTTATTTTGAATTGCTTGGATAATAAAATTCGAAACTACTCTACCATCATTGGGATGCATACGTGGTCCATATGTATTAAATATTCTAGCAATTTTTATTTTAACTTTATTTTGAAAGTAATAGTTTATAAATAGAGATTCTGCACATCGTTTTCCTTCGTCATAGCAAGAACGAGGTCCTATTGGATTTACATTTCCCCAATACTCCTCGTATTGTGGATGTACTAAAGGATCTCCGTATACTTCACTTGTACTTGCTTGCAATATTTTAGCTTTTACTCTTTTAGCTAATCCAAGCATATTTATTGCTCCCATTACTGAAGTTTTAATAGTCTTAATGGGATTATATTGATAATGAATCGGTGAAGCTGGGCATGCCAAATTATAAATCTCATCTATTTCCAAATGAATCGGTTGTATGATATCATGTCTAATAAATTCAAAATATTTATTATTCATCAAAGGTGCTATATTATCTTTAGAAGATGTAAAAAGATTATCTAAGCATATTACTTCATTACCTTCATTTAATAACCTTTCACACAAATGTGAACCAATGAATCCTGCACCGCCTGTTACTAAAATTCTTTTATGTATCATTTTAAATATTTTATCATTA
>LUZL01000110.1 GCA_001603615.1 Bacteroidales bacterium Bact_20
AAATATGCAAATAATTAAAATGAGAGAAATTATTATATTTTCTAGTGAAAAGATAGGATCTAAGCCCATTATATGGATTTATTCTACTAAATTAATATTTTTAATTTCAAAGATATTGCCAGATTTATCAATAATATATCTAGCTTTTGTGCCAGTTTCTTTAATAAATTCATAAACATCATATCCAGCAGCTTTTGCTTTTTCATAGATATTTTCTGGTTTCCAAAACTCTAATGCTATGTGGGCAAATGAAGAATTATTTGTTGTATTAGTAAGTATTAACTCAATTTCTAGATTAAATTTTTTTACTCTATAAACTTTTATTTGTTCATTATTAAAAAAAGTTTTTGCTATAGAAGGATGCAAAAAATATTCTCCTATTAAATCAAAACCTAAAATACTTTGATAAAAATTTTTTACTTCATCAGATGAATTAATATTTATACCTATGTGCCTTAACATGCTGTAAATTTATTTATCGCAAATTTACATAAAAAAAATAAATGTAGTTTGAAAGTAGTGAATATAAAAAATATAATTAGTCCCAATAAAAATCTAAAAATTTTTTTGTTTCAGAATTAATTAAACGAGGTTTTTGTTTATTTATATTCTCCCCATTTAGGATCTTATTATAATAAAATAAATATTTTTCAGCCATTTTTTGAGAATTGAATGTATCGCGAGCATATTGATGGCAATGTATCCTGTCATAATGTTCTAGATGAGCTGCAGCATATATCAAATCAGACAATCTATTAGATAAAAAACCATAATCCTCACTTACAATCTCTGGTAGAGATCCATATGGAGTGGCGATGACAGGACATCCATAATATAGGCTCTCTATAATAGCTAAACCCATAGGTTCATGCCATAGCACAGGGAAAAGCAAAGCTTCGGATTTATTCATTATCTTTGCTTTGTAATTATCATCTACCATACCATGAAAATGAATGTGAGGGTCTAATGTGATACGAAAGCCCATAGATAGATTAATGCGATTACCTCCCATAACTTCTAGATTTTTTTTATTACTCCTAGCAATTTTAATAGCTGCTTTCAAATTTTTTAACCTCCATGCAGCTTTAGCGAGGAAATGATATCCATTTCTATTTTGTGAAAAATCTACCTGAGGATAATCTGACCAATCCATTCCATTATAAACAAATGCTTCTGCTCCATGTCTAGTAGCATGAGATAGAGAAACAAAATTTGTATTTATTGGAAAAATTTTATTTGGATTATATGTGTTGCCATGTACAGTTAGTAAATAAGGTTTATTTAATTCTTCATTAATTTCAGAATGTAAATTTATAATGTCAGTATCTATAGGTATTTGGTCATTGATTTTTTTATTATTATCTATATAAATAACATCAGCAAAAGGACAAAAAGAGTCTTTATCCACTAGATACGTTATTTTATTACCTAATTTTTTTAATTCTTTACCCAAATACCATATATCCCTTGCAGTTCCTCCATAATATTTAGTAGGTATTTTACCTTTATAATAGATTGTAATATTCATAGCCTAAACTAAACTATTAAAAAAATCATTGTCTTTTTTTATAAACATATCCTATATAGGTAGTACTATATAATAATCCCCAACCTTTTTTATTAGAAATATCTATATATACAACATCTCCATCTAGATTATGAGCTTTATCTTTTAGCAAATTAATAGTTTTATCTTTCATGATATAATTATCATAAAAAAACCACTTTTCAGTCACTTTAATTGTATCAATAAATTGTAGATTATTTAAGTCTTGACAGTTATTTGTGAGGACAATGCTATCTCTTTGGCAATAAATAATATTATATAACAAAGCATTGAAAAACAAAAACAAAAAAATTTTTTTCATAATAATTTTAATTTTTTACAAATATAAAATATAAATTTTAATTTTCTTAGTAATTTTGAAATTCTATAAAAAATAAAAATAAAATGGCAAAAGCATTATTACTATTTTCTGGAGGACTAGATAGTATATTGGCTGGCAAAATTTTGAAAGAACAAGGTATACATATAACTGCTATCAAATATATAACACCTTTTTTTGGGTGGGAGCTTAAAAAAAATCCAGAAAATTTTTACAAAAAAATTGAAGAACTTGGTTTTGATGAAGGGAAAATAGTGGATATAACAGCAGAATATTTGGAATTATTAAAAAAGCCCAGATATGGCTATGGCTCTCATGCTAATCCATGCATAGATTGCAAAATATTTATGATAAATAAAACTTTTCAATTATTAAATGAGTGTAAAGCAGATTTTATAGCGACCGGAGAAGTATTGGGTCAGAGACCAATGAGCCAAAACAGGAATGCCTTAGTATTGATCAAAAAAAATACTGAATCCGAAGATTTATTACTTCGTCCCTTATCTGCTAAATTATTATTTCCAAGTAAACCAGAAAGAGAAGGTTTGGTGGATAGAAATAAATTATTGAGTATTAGTGGAAGGTCTAGACATGAGCAGTTAGCATTAGCTGAGAAATATGAAATAAGAGATATACCTAGCCCAGCAGGAGGTTGCCTTTTGACAGATCCAGTAATAGGAAATAGAGTTTTAGAAATATTAAAAAATAATTTACCACTTGATAATGTTACTGCTGAGCTACTAACACTAGGAAGGCATCACATCGCAGAGGGTACTTGGATAGTATTAGGTAGAAACTATGAAGAAAATAAAAAATTATTTGAAATAGCTTCTTCGCATTATACTATCTACTGTCTGAGTGAGCCATCACCATTAGGTATCATTATATCTGGAGATAATAGTAGAGAAAAATTGTTTGAGTTATTATTAAAATATTCTAAAAAAGCAAAATTAGCTGCTGAGAATGGGAAAGAAATAAAGATGCAAAAAGTAGAAAAGATTGAGGATATCTGATGAAATAAAAACGTTTTTTTATATTTATAAAATTTGAAATATCGC
>LUZL01000111.1 GCA_001603615.1 Bacteroidales bacterium Bact_20
AGCTAATATTTCTAATCAAGATACGTTACTTTCTATTTTACCTAAAATTATAAGTACTTATCCTAATACTGAGGTAGCTGCTCAGTCTCAGTATTTACTTTCTCTATTAAAGGAAAACAAAGCAAATGTAGATGCTACATCAAGCAATAGTAATAATACCAGTACAGTTATTAATAATTCTAAAAATTTATATTCTTTGCCAAAAGAAGATGACATTAACCTTGTAATTATTTCTTTTGATCCTTTAAAAGTAACTGCTAATGAAATGAAAATTGCTATTACAGATTTTAATAATAAATCATATTCTACAGACAAATTCACTGTGAATGTTACTTTTTTAAATGATACTCGTATGATAGCCTCTATTGGATATTTCAAAACAAAAACAGAAACTTTAAAATATTATAATAATATTAAAGAGAATGCAGATTTTAAAAAGATTTTAGAAAAAGGGAATAGTAAAGTTTTTATTATCAGTTCTGTCAACTATCCTATTTTCTTCAAGCAAAAAGATGAAAATGGTTATTATAATTTCTTCATAGAAAATTATATTAATCAAAATTAAAATTAATAATTTTTAGTACATAAAGTATTTATTATATATAAATTAGTAAATTAAATATCTTTTATTTATCAAACATTGAAATTTATCATTTTTAAATAATTTTTTTGCAGTATATCAAAAAAATTATAACTTTGCCATTGTAAAAAATTAAAAAAAGATGTCTGAATACAAGAGTGTAGGTAAAATCATTCAGGTAATAGGTCCTGTAGTAGATGTAGCCTTTGACAATGAGAAAGATTTACCTAATATTTATGATGCTTTAGAAATAAAAAGATCCAATGGTGATAGTTTAATATTAGAAACTCAACAAGCTATAGGAGAAAACTCTGTTAGAACTATAGCTATGGATAGCACAGATGGTTTATACAGAGGTATGGAAGTTTATAATAGAGGAGATGTAATATCTATGCCTATAGGTAATGAAATTAGAGGTAGATTATTTAATGTTATTGGTAAAAACATTGATGGACTACCTCAAGTAGAAACTAAAGTAAGTTCTCCTATTCACAAGGATCCTCCTAAATTTGATGAATTATCTACAAAAACAGAAGTATTATATACAGGTATTAAAGTAATAGACCTTATAGAACCATATGCTAAAGGTGGTAAGGTTGGTCTTTTTGGTGGTGCTGGTGTAGGAAAAACTGTAATTATTCAAGAACTAATGAATAATATTGCAAAGCAATATAGTGGCTTTTCTGTATTTGCTGGTGTAGGTGAAAGAACTCGTGAAGGTAATGATCTATTACGCGAAATGATAGAAGCTGGTTTAATTAAATATGGTAAAGAATTTATTGAAGTGATGGAAAAAGGTGGCTGGGATCTTACTAAAGTAAATCAAGATGAATTTAAAGATTCTCTTTTGACAATGGTTTTCGGACAGATGAATGAACCTCCTGGAGCACGTGCACGTGTGGCATTGAGTGGACTTACATTAGCAGAATATTTCCGTGATGGTGATGAGCAAAGTGGAGGTAGAGATATTCTATTTTTCATAGATAATATTTTCCGTTTTGTACAAGCTGGTTCTGAAGTGTCAGCATTACTGGGACGAATGCCTTCAGCTGTTGGTTATCAGCCAACTCTAGCTACTGAAATGGGTTTATTACAAGAGAGAATAACCTCTACCAAACGTGGTAGTAT
>LUZL01000112.1:0-123 GCA_001603615.1 Bacteroidales bacterium Bact_20
TATTAAGCCTGCCGCTAGCGTTCATCCTGAGCCAGGATCAAACTCTCCATACTTATTTTTCTTTTGTACTTCTTCTCGATCCTCCTCTTCTCTCGCTTTTGTTAAACTCTTTTTCCCCTTACT
>LUZL01000112.1:175-10128 GCA_001603615.1 Bacteroidales bacterium Bact_20
TAATCCATCCTCACCCTTTCCCCTACTCTTAACTTCCCCCTTTATTTTCTTTTTTGGGACTGCAAAATTAGATACTTTTTTTTATTCTACCAAATTTTTTTTGCCTTTTTTAAAAAAATTTTTTTCAACCCTCTTTTTTTAATTTATCTTACTTCCTATTTTTATACCTTCAACCCCCTCTTCCCTAGCTCCTATACCTCATATATAAAGCCCACCATTCCCTCGCTCTTCTTTTTTTGAGAGTGCAAAAGTATATACTTTTTTTTATTCTACCAAATTTTTTTTAAATCTTTTTTAAGTTTATAACAATTCTTTCTCTCTAAAGCTAAAAAAATCATTTTTAGTAACTATCACATGATCTATAACCTCTATACCAAGTATTTTACCTGATTCCACTAATTTTTGTGTAATGCTAATATCTTCATCAGATGGTGTATAATCGCCTGAAGGATGGTTATGAGCTACTATTATTTGGGCAGCTAGATTTCTGACAGCTGGCTCGAAAACTTCTCTAGGATGTACTAAACTAGCATTAAGTGTACCTATAGAGATAATCTCTTGTGTAATTTCTTGATTTTTAGTATCTAAATAAAAAATAACAAAATGTTCTTTTTTACTTTCTCTAATATCTTTTAATGCTTCCCATACTTGTGAAGGCTTCATAAATAATCGGGTCTGTTTATCTTTTAGAAATCTTTTACCTAATTCGAAGCAAGCGATTATCTCACAAGCTTTAGCTGGTCCTAGTCCAGGATAATTATTTAGCTCATCATAATTAATAAAAGGTAATTTATCCTTAGAAAATTTTTTTAATATGTTAGTGGCTAAATCTATAACATTTTCGTCTTTAGTACCAGATCGTAGTATAATAGCTAGTAATTCTTGATCAGTTAATTTATCTGGGCCATATTTAATCAATTTTTCCCTTGGTCTTTCTATATCAGGTAAATCTTTAATAGATATTTTATTTTTTTTTGGCATAACAAATATTACAATTTTCTAATAAACCACTATTTTAAAACTATAAGTGTTATTGATTCTAAGGATATATATTCCAGGGTAATCTATAGACAGATAATTATTATTACCAGTAGAAATCAATTTACCATGAATATCAAATAATTGCCATCCATTCAAGCTAGGTGCTGAAATATGGATATTAGAATTTACAGAAACAGGGTTAGGATAGATACTGATATCAGATATACTTTGATCACTAAAAACAGATGAAATATATGGATATGGACTTTTACCTATAATAGGTCTCATCATTAAAGCACCACTATATTGAGAGTTTTTCCAAGTACCATCTACATTATAAAATATATTTTGATGAGCATCATTATTCATATCAAAGCCGATGTTTATATTAATATTTTGATATTGTTCAAACCCTATATAAAATATTCCTGAAGACAAAGCTAAAGGTTGGTCTAAGATATAATTATAAAATTTGCCAAGATCATCTGTATTTTGCGGCAAAAGCTTATCTTCCTGATAAATGATATTACCAGGTTTGCCATTAATGTCATTCCAAACCGCTAATGAGAAATAATCATAATCTACCATTGAAGATAAGGGATTAAAGAATATTTGAATACTTCGTAGAGTATCTGGAGAATTTAATTTAAATTTATAAGCAAGCTTAGCATTATAACCAGATAATCCATAACCTGCTGTAGGAATACCACAATCGTAAGCGAAATAATTATAAAATTTTTGAAAAAATGAAATAGTATCATTTTGATGAATAGTATCTGGAATAGTAGCAGTATTGATAGCAAAAGTAACTATAAACTCAGCAATGCTATCAGAATCAGTATTAAATATATAAGGTAAAGAGTTTCTAATAAAATTTGTATCCGAAAAAGGTAAAACGTTTAATGCACTCAAAGATGGACTATAAGGAGTTCCTATGCCAGCTTTATCAATAATTTTGATATATTCAGTAACATTACAAGTCTGATTTGAATAATTAGAATAAGGAATAGAGAAGCCAGTAGTCATTTCTGCATTAGCATTAGCTAAAAATTGTTTCCAAGGCATAGATACATAATTTTTTAATAAAGAATACTTCTGTCCTCTAAAAACTAAATCTACTGGCAATGTATCATCCCAATGTCTATTTTTATTAATGATTATATAATCAATATTCCATATATCACCATTGCTATTCCAATTAGGAATCTGATTGTCTGCTAAGCTAGCATAATTACGAAATCTAAATCTAAAATGTGAATTTAAATAATAATCATCTAAGATAGGTATCATGACTACTTTCCATGGTTTGCCAAAAGAATCGGTAAAAGATTGCAAAGTCATACCTTCGCTAGACCATATTTTATGCCAAATATTATTAATATTATCATAAAATTCTAAAATCAAAGAATCCTTAGTTTCTGGAGCATCACCTAACCCCTGAGGCTGAAAAGCAAAACTAAAATAAATAGAATCACTAATATGCAATCTATGTGGCACACCAACAAAAAAACTATCTAATCTAATATAACATGAAGTAAGAGAATCTGCTGGGAAAGGAGTATATTGAGCATGTTCATAGATTTTACCATATTTGTCTAATGCATCCAAAGTGATAACTCCATTAGTAAATGGATAATATGAATATTCATTATTACAAAATGCTGTGCTATCAGTGAAATATCTAATTGGTGGGTAACCATAGTGATTAGCAAAATCCATAACAACAGGTAATTGTAAAACATTAATACTTTTAGTTGCTTTATTTATTTGTGTTTTTTTTAAATTCATTAAATAAGGATTATAAGAGAGAGGAGTCAAAAATTCCTGAGCAAAAATAACATTAGTTAAAACCATTAATATAAAAAAATTAAATATTTTTTTCATTTAAAATTAATTTTTAATTATTTAACAAAATTAGTAAAATAATTTTTTTAATCACTAATTACTCAAAAGTAAAAACAATCCAGAAAATTTTTGATTTTATGTATTGTAAATTTTTGTCAAAAACAGTACCTCTACGAGTAGTGATATCATTTATGCCATAAGCCATTCTGAGTTCTATACCAAATTTAAAATATTTCAAATAAAAATCAGTGCCTCCACCAATAATAAATTGAAAATTATTAGGATTAATTTTTAGTAATTCTATATTATCTTCCTTTTTTTTAGCTTGAGAAGCTAGATCTATGCTATATTGAGCTCCAGCTAAAGCATAAGCTCTAAAATTGGTCAATCTATCAGTTTTGTACTTTAAATACAGTGGGAAATCTAATAAAGTAGATTCTGCAGTTTTAGTAATAGTTTCTATACTACCATCGGGTTGTCTCACAGTGAAATCAATTTTTCTAGTACCAAAAGATAGACCAGGAATAAATCTAAGATTAAGATGAGAAGCTAAAAGAAGATCTGCAGTAATGCCAATTTCAAAACCACTTTGTGGTTTAGGAACAGCTGTTAGAATAGTATCATTGGGTTTCACCTTAGTACTAAATGACATACTATTAAATCCTAATATAAACCCAAAATGTATAGGTCTCATATCGAAAGTAACCAGATTCATCATACTCTCATTTTGAGCATAACTGCTGATAATCAAAAGCGAAAGTAAGATAGTAAGTAAAAATTTTTTCATAAATATTAAAACGTAAAATTAAAATTATTATTGTAATTCATTGTACATATATAAATGAGCATTTTATTCATTAGCTATATTTAATTTATCTGTTTTATATGCTAAATAATAATACCAAATACCAGTGCATATGTAAACAAAAGATTGAACAATAGTGTATGCAATCAAAATTTTGGTAAAAGAATAACCTAAAACAGCCATTATAATCATAGTACCTAGACTAAGCACATAATTTATAATAGCAAAAACAAAATCTAACTCTTGTTTATCTACAACTAATGGCAAAGAATTAACAGGTAAAATAAGAAAATAGAAGAACATAGATAAAACATAGTACTGAGCATATATTCCTGCTTGAGTCCACTGAGCACCCAAATAAAATGTAAATATTACTCTACCACCCAATCCTATAATTAAAAGAAAAGGCAATGCAAACAAAAGTGTTGTTTTCAAATTTTTAACAAATAATTGTTGTAGACTTTTTTTATCCTGATATGTTTGTGTAGCATCCTTATAAAACACCTGAGATAAAGCATTACCAATAAGCTGTATAGGTATCCTGAGATATCTAATAACAATAGAAAATAGCCCTAATGTCTCGGCACCAAAGAAATAAGTAATAAGCCAAAAAAGAAAAAACTGTTGAGAAAAAGTATCAGCTACAGTATGCACACTATTAACTAAAGGAAATTTTTTGTATTCTATAGCTGCTTTTTTAATTAGTTTGAGATTCCAAATAGGTTTAAAATCAGTTTTTTGCTTAATAATAACATATAGATAAATCATAGACAGTAATTGCCCTAGAAACCAACCATAGATAAGTCCGTTTCCTCCCCATTGCCAGTAGCCCCATGCAGCTATAATAAGCTGTCCTAAAGTAGATTGCGCTATTTTACTATAAGATAAATTTTTAAATAATCCAAAACGTAAACATATATTATGAAATGTATTGTAAGAGGCTACAACTAACACTGCTATACCTACTAACCAGAGATATTGCGGTAATACCTGATCATTATATACTCTAGAAATGAATTCTTTGAAAAAAAGTAATAAATTGGAAAATAGAGAAAAAACGATAATCAATATAAAAGAGAGAGTAGCGATAGCACGAGCTTTTCTATGATTTCGTGGCAAAACTATAGCTACTTCATACCTAAGTGCAGCTACAGAACTAATTAGCATAATCAAAGCAATAAAATTAGCCTGTACAGCGAAATCAATAGGAGTGAAAATTCTAGTAATAATAGGAGCTATGAGAAAAGGTATTATTTGTGATATTACATTCCCACTCAATAAAGACAAAAAATTTTTTTGATTTTTTGCTCTCTTGATTATGCTATTATAATAGTCTTTTAATGTGGGAGCTTTCATCTAAGTATTATTTAATTAAAAAAAAATGATCTTTTGTGCAAAATTAAATAAAGAATAAATAACGAACATTGAAGAAATTATTTTATATCTTGCCAAGCTGGTATCTGATTTTTAATAACTAACTTATTAGTATTAGTATCATAGTGCATAAAATATAAAGATAAGCCATTTGTAAGTAACCAATATTGAGAATTTACTACATAATTATATTGGGCTAATTGATAAAGAACCTTTTCATTAATAGCAACACTAGGAGCTTTAACCTCTACAAGAATTAATGGAGAAATATTACGAGTGAAAATAACAAGATCAAATCTACGTGGTTGCTTGTTTACAAAAATCTCATTTTCTATAGACATCAATTCCTTTGGATAATGTAGTTCATTTATTAAATAGTTGATGAGTGCTTGCCTAACATATTCCTCTGGAGTGCATTTAACAAATTGCATTCTAATAACATCATAAATATATAAATTACCATCTTTTTCGCTAAATCTCAGTTTGTCAATAGGAAATAATAAACTATCTGGTTGCATTATTATTGTATTTAAAAAAATTTTTTTAAAATTAAATAAAATTAGCATACTCTAAAAAATATTATATGATTTAGAATGATAACATCATTAAAACTATTATAATTTTAAAAAAACGTTTATCATTGATTAGCATAATTATTATTAATTTTGACATCTAAAATATTAGTGAAATTAATGGAATTAAAAGCAAATAATTTAGTAAAAATATATGGCAAAAGGACAGTAGTAAAAGGAGTATCCTTTAATGTAAAACAAGGAGAAATAGTTGGGTTACTAGGGCCTAATGGTGCAGGGAAAACGACATCTTTTTACATGATAGTAGGTATAATAAAGCCAAACGAAGGGAATGTCTATTTAGATGAATTAGATATCAGTGCATATCCAATGTACAAAAGGGCAAAATTAGGGATAGGTTATCTAGCACAAGAGCCGAGTATTTTTAGAAATCTATCTGTAGAAAATAATATCAAAGTAGCATTAGAATTTACCAATCTCACAACCAAAGAGCAAGCTAATAAATTAGAGCAATTGCTAGATGAATTTGGATTACAACATATTAGAAAAAGTAAAGGGATACAACTAAGTGGTGGTGAGAGACGCAGAACAGAGATAGCTCGTTCTCTAGCTATAGATCCCAAATTTATGCTATTAGATGAACCTTTTGCAGGCATAGATCCTATAGCTGTAGAAGATATACAATCTATAATTTATAAACTTAAAACTAAAGGTATAGGAATTTTAATTACAGATCATAATGTACATGAGACATTGTCTATAACAGACCGAGCATATTTACTAATAGATGGTTCTATAATGAAAAGTGGCTCTGCCGAGGATTTAGCTAATGATGAAGAAGTAAGGAAACTATACCTAGGAACTAATTTCGAATTACGAAAATATTTTGTTTATAAAGATAATGATGAAAAATAAAATCCTTAAAATATTTATATGAAAGCATTAATATTGGGTTCTGGTGGCCGTGAACATGCGATTTTTTATAAAATTCAACAAGAATTAGGTGAAAATAATGTGCTAATTACACCAGGAAATGGTGGTACTGCTAAATATTCTATAAAAAGTGATTTAAATGATTTTACCCAAATAAAAAATATAGTAATAGAAAATAATATAGATGTGATAATTTGTGGTCCAGAGCAACCGCTAGCAAATGGTATCGGAGATTTCTTTAATAATGATGACTCACTGAATAAAAAGATATTTATCGGTCCCACGCAGCGAGCAGCAAAACTAGAATCTAGCAAAACTTTTGCTAAGGATTTTATGCAGCAATATCAAATACCTACAGCAAGCTTTGCTAACTTCAATAAAACACAATTTGATGAAGCAAAAAGATTTTTAGAAAAATTAACAACTCCTTATGTAATAAAAGCTTCTGGTCTCGCTGCTGGCAAAGGTGTAGTAATTACAGAAAATATTAATGAAGCTATAGAGACAATAACTGATTTTTTTTATAAAAATACTTTGGGAGATGCAGGTAATGAAATAGTAATAGAAGAATTTATTGATGGTATAGAAATGAGTATCTTCATAGCTACTAATGGCAAAGATTATGTTTTACTACCAGAAGCTAAAGATTATAAAAAAATAGGAGAAGGTGATAGCGGACCCAATACTGGTGGCATGGGATCTGTATCACCTACTAATCTATTAAACGATGATCTAAAAAATAACATTATTAATAAAATAATAGAACCTACCTTATTTGGATTACAAAATATGAATATTCCATTTAATGGATTTATTTTCTTTGGATTAATGATAAAAAATAATGAACCATATCTACTAGAATATAACGTTAGATTAGGAGATCCAGAAACTCAGGTGGTAGTACCTAGATTAGAAAGTTCACTCATAGAATTATGTATAGCTATTAATAATGGGAGCCTTAAAAATTATAAAATAAAAACCAACGAATCATATCATTGTTGCATCACTCTAGCATCTAAAGGCTACCCCAATAATTATGAAAAAAATAAAATTATTAAAATAGAAAATGAAAAAATAAATTCATTAATTTTTCATGGAGGTACACAAATAGACTCTAATAATAATTTAGTAACATCAGGTGGTAGAGTACTTTATGTAGTTGGCTATGGCGATTCATTACGAGCAGCACAATCTATGGCATATGATGACATAAACAAAATACATTTTGATGGAATATATTATAGAAAAGATATAGGCGATGATATATTAAAAATGAAAATATAACTTTCAAAGTGATTTAAATAAAATACTACAACTGTTTTCAATTATGAAAAAAAATCACAAAACTTTGAAACTAATTGATACAATAATACTAATATTAAACGCTTCAATTTCTATTATCATTTTTTATATCTTAATTAATCAACCTGCGATAAAATATGAATTTAAATTAATAGATCCACTGAGCATTTATCCAATTATTACTTTTATTTGCACTGCAATAATAATATTATTTATCACATATGATAAAAAAACAAAATATTCTATCAAATATATTATATCTGTACTACCTATTTTCACTTTTCTATTAATTTTAATACAATCTGGTAATTATATAGAACAGGGTATCATAGCATTAGTATGGTTCACATTTAAAAAATATTTACTAAATAAAATTAATTTTACTATTGCAGATTTATATGTTTATGGAATAATAATTTCAATATTAACTTTAATAAATCCTATTTTTATATTCTTGTTAATATCATTATACTTAACGATTAATTTTAAAGATGTTATAAACATCAGAAAAATTTTGGCACCTCTTATAGCTATATTTACAATGAGTGTTTTAATATTTTCAATAGATACTATATTTTTAAATAATATTATATGGAATCATCTAAAGCTATCTTTTATAAATTATTCATTTATACAAATAACGCAATATATAATAGGATTATTAATATTATTTTTAACCACATTCATAATTTTATATCCATGGATACAAAAACAAATTATAATTGTAAGACGAGAAACATGGATAACGATCACAGAGATTATGATATTTCTATCATTGATAATGCTACTACCATTAAATAATTTTGGTAATGCTTTGATGTTATATGTGTGGATATTATTAATCAGTTTACAAAAAATAATTTTAAAAGATATATCTGGATGGAATAGAATATTATATCAATTTATATTATTAATAACAAGTGTATTTTGGATAATTATTGATAAAATATGAGCTAGTAATATCATGTCTTTATAATAATATAAAGTTTATAAAAAAATATATAATAAACAAATATTAAAATATACAACATTAAGTTAAAAAAAAATACAAAAGATACTTAAAATATTTTCTTGTATTTTTGCTAAATAATAAAACATTAAAACATGAAGATAGCTGTATTTATACTAACTACTTTAATTTTATTATTAATAATTTACTTTTTTACCCAAAAACATGGCAGCAATATTAAACCCACTTGGTGGACAACTGCATTTCTTTTAAAAGTACTAGCAGGTATATTTTTGGTTTATATTTATTTAGGTTATTACTCAGATAGAGAAACAGCAGACATTTTTAAGTATTACGATGATGGTAAAAGCATATGGGAGACTACACGAGGAAACAATAAAGATTATTTTAAAATAATTTTAGGTATTTATGATAAAAATGAATATGAAGATTTAAAAAATAACTATATAAATAAAACTAATCATTGGGATAGGGCAGATTTTGTACCCTTTAGATATGAAAATAGGATTATAATAAGGATAAATGCTGCATTAATGCCATTGACTGGTGGAAACTACGGACTACATTTACTTTTTTTCATTCTTATTTCTTTTATTGGACAATATTTATTATTTAAATCCATCGCAACATATATGAATAAAAAGATTGGATTTTTAATAATTTTTTTATTTCCATCCTTACTATTATGGTCATCTGGAATACTAAAAGAAGCTTTTATAATGTTTGTAATTGGATTATGGTTTTATGGGGTAATAATGTTTATGGATAAAAAATCAATATGGTCAATTTTAATATTAATAATAGCTACATTAATAGGATCTACTGTAAAAATATATATTATTATCGGACTATTTTTAGCAATATTACCATTTCTAATTAGTCGAATTTTAAAAAAATATAAAGTATGGCAGGTATATCTTTGCATTTTTATCATTTATATTCTACTAATACCAACAATAAAATGGACAACTGGACAAGATTTATTATCATTAATAGTAAATAAACTAGAGCTTACAACAAATTTAGCAATAAGTGAAAATGCTGGAAGTATGATAAAGCCTTTGAAATTAGAACCCACATTATTTTCATTTATTATTAATGCACCACTAGCTATCATAAATACTTTATTTAGACCATTTGTTTTTGATATAGATAGTTGGATAATTTTACCAGCATTCATAGAAAATATATTATGGATATTATTTGCTAT
>LUZL01000113.1 GCA_001603615.1 Bacteroidales bacterium Bact_20
TTAGGGGGAGTGGATAATTGGCTTTTTCCTAACTATATGTATCAACCTGTATTAGATCCTAATATGAATTTTTCTTTTCAGACTTTAGCTACTAACCTCAGAGGTATGCCACAAAACATTCGCAATGGGAACTCCTTTTTTGTCATTAATTCAGAAATCAGATTCCCTATATTTAGGTTTATATTTAATAGACCGATAAAATCAAATTTCTTAAATACATTTCAATTAAACTTTTTTGGAGATTTAGGCTCAGCATGGATAGGATTAAATCCATATTCAGATATAAATATTTATGTACCAGAATATTATTATAATAAACCAATTACAGTAGTCATTAATAATCCTCGTAATCCACTTGTAGGAGGTGTGGGAGTAGGAGCGAGAGCAGAACTATTAGGCTATTTTATGCGTTTAGATTATGCATGGGGAGTAGAAGAAAAGGGATTAAGATCTCCTAAATTAATATTTTCTATTACAAAAGATTTTTAATAATTCAAGATTACAAATTCTGTCCTTCTATTCATAGCTCTTCCTTCCTCAGTTTCATTGGTAGCTATAGGAGAACTCTTTCCGAACCCTTTATATTGCAATCTACTAGCATTGATACCATTAATTATTAGGTAGTTATACACTGCTTTTGCTCTATTCTCAGACAGAATGAGATTAAATGCATCGCTACCTACATTATCTGTATGTCCTTCTATACTTATTGACATAGTGGGATGATCATTCAAAAAGACAATAAATTCATCAAGTACTTTTTGTGAGCTTGGTAAGATATCAGCTGAATTAAAACCAAAATAAATATTATGCAAACGATAATGCATACCCACTTCTATAGGTTGTACTTCCATTTCTAGTTCTATCACTGGAGCTTCTATGGAATCTTTAGCTGATATATAAGTGCTTTGATATACAATATCTTCTCCTTTTATAGTTAGCAAGTAATCTTCATTTTTTAGTAAACTAGCCACATAATCACCATCTTCATCTACTGGTATGAAAGTTACAACTTTACTTTCCATACTTTTAATTTGTACGGTAGCATTTATTGGTTTAGTAGAATCTTCTGATTTCAAATTTCCTTTTACTAATAATACTTCTTCTGGTTTAACCTCATTATGTAATGAAAAATAGTAAAAATCCATTCCTCCTATTGATTCATTTGTTAAATTATTACTAGCAAAATAACCATATTTACCATCTATACTCACGATAAAGCCCACCTCGTCATTTTCTGTATTTATTGGATATCCTATATTTTTAATTTCTAATTTAGCATCATTACCATTCAGTTTCACATAGTAAATATCATAACCACCCATGCCAGGACGCCCATTAGAGCTATAATACAATGTGCGAGTATCAGTATGGATAAAAGGAGATTTTTCATCTCCCGAAGTGTTGATTGGTTTACCAACGTTAATAGGTTCAGACCATTCTCCATTTTCATCTTTGATACTTTTATATATATCATATCCACCTATGCCTCCAGGTCTATTACTGACGAAATATAATTCTTTGCCATCAGCTGTAATAGATGGCATGCTCTCCCAAGTATCTGGTCTATTTACTCGCTCTAGTGGTACAATATCTGTCCAATATCCCTTAATGTTTTTAGAAGAATAAAGATCGCAATTGTAATATTGACGAGGACTAGTAACCATTTTGCAAACAGTATAAATTAGTTCTTTGTTATTGCCAGTTATTGTTGCTCCACCTTCATTCTCATTGCGATTAAATGGATATGGCATCTCTTTCCCATTATCAAAAACATTTTCTGCTATGCGATAACTATAATAAAATTTTTCTTGAAAAGCAGGTTCAGATTTATAGCCAGATATTTTATTGTCTTTAGTTTTCCTAGTATAATATGCTATTTCGTTATCAGGACTCAATGATACTAAATAATCATCTAATTGACTACTAATACCTTTTACTATTTTAGGATCGAATGGTACTGGATGATTCATGAGTTCGCAAATCTCTTCACTCCATTTCATTAGCATTTTAGCCTCT
>LUZL01000114.1 GCA_001603615.1 Bacteroidales bacterium Bact_20
ACTCCATCAAAATTATTATTAATCATGTTGGAGCCAAAATTGATTCTAAAAGTTACTTGAGAATATCCTGCTGCAGGTAATAAAGAATGCGACATTGTAAGGTATCCAGCACTCCCTAGTGCAGTATTACCAGACCAGCCAGGAGTATTTAAACTTGTTACATTTGTCATATTATACCAGTTAGCTTCACCGAAAGTACCTATAGTATTCCAAGTATTGCCTAGGTTAGTGGAATATTGTAAATTGGCTCCGTCCCAGCCAGTTTCACATTCATACCATAGGTCTATGTATATCCATGGATCAGATAAATTGGAGAAATCAAAACATGGTGATTGCACATAACTTTTTTCGTTAGTATTATAATTACCAGTCAAATTAGTAACCCATGCATGTGTACCATCTGAAGCAGTATTAATCAAAATACCATTAGGGATACCCCATTGCCAGCTATTATTCACACCACCACTTGACCACATACCATCATTACTCTCGAAGCTTTCTATATAAGGGAAGTTTGTTATATATGGATAATTGGTTATTGTTACATTTTTTAAATTATTTACTGGATTTTCATCAGTAGATAAATTGGTTTTAATAGCAATGTTGTAGGATTGTGGTATAGACATGTTTAATCCTTGAGAAAAAGTATAAGTTATTGTATCTCCAGCAGTAAGCGAAGGGATAATTTCATTAATAGGCCATGATATACCGCCATCATTAGATAAAGAGATAGGTATATTGACCTCATCATTAGATCCATTGTTAGCGATTAAAACACTTACGAATTCTTCATTTGATAGGCCACAAGAGCTAATAGGAGCGATGATAGCTATAGCATTGATATCGTGCTCAAGTGTATGAAATTCGTAGCAACCAGGATCGGGATGTGAGCTACTACGAATATTGCCAGCAATATCATAATTGATACCAGCATATGGTATGGCAGTGTTATCTAAACCGATATTAGTGAAAACGAAAGAACTATCATTTATAAATTGAGGATCATAACTTATGCTTTGTGTATCAAAGCTGTAACTAGACATTGCAGTTTGCCATTGGATTAGATTGGTGCAATTAGTAGTGCCTGCTTTAGCAAGGTATGTACCTGTAGAGTAGTACACATTGTTGTTTAAAAATGATAAATAAGATTCTGTGAGAGCTGTAGCAGATACCTCAATAGCATAGCCACCACCTGTATTTACAAATATATTATTTAATACTTTTAAATTATTATAATCTCCCCCCGTAGATTTATTAATATAAATAGCTCTACCACCAGTACTACTGCCACCAAATACTTTGACAGTGTTGTATACAATATCTAAATATTTGCAATTGTATGGGTACAACGCCCTTACGGTAGCTGTACCACCATCCTGCACAATAAAATTATTATCTACTAATATTGGATTATTTATATCACCTTCTAAATCCCTTACATAAAGAAAATCACCAGATGCATGCATAGCAAAAATTTGATTTCTGCTGATTTTAATATTGCCCCTACCATATCTGGTGTATATACCATTGAAATTGTTGTTATTAGAATTAGTAACTATATAATTAGAATCAATAATAAAGTCTGATAGATAATATGTGAAAATACCGCAATTATATTGATTTATAAATGTATTATTTTTAA
>LUZL01000115.1 GCA_001603615.1 Bacteroidales bacterium Bact_20
GAGAAACATTAAATGAAAAATATAAATTATCATATCCTCATCCTGCTAAAGTAGACCTAGCTAAGGATGGTACAAAAAAGTATTTATTTATTTTCGATAAAGATAAACCTATAGAAACAGCTGTAATAACTGATGAAGACCGAATTACAGTTTGTGTATCTTCACAATCTGGCTGTAGATATGGTTGTAAGTTTTGTGCTACTGGCAAAATAGGTTTCAATGGCAATCTATCCGCAGGTGAAATATTATGGCAGCTAATGGCAATTGATGAAATTAATGATTTCACTAATATCGTTTTCATGGGTATGGGAGAGCCGCTAGATAATGCTAACCCAGTCTTTAAAGCAATTAACCTATTGACAGATCCAGCAGGCTGGGCACTTAGTCCTCATAGAATAACTTTATCTACTATAGGTATTCCTAATAAATTAACCCAATGTATAGAAAATACTAAAGTGAATATAGCATGGAGCCTTCATAGTCCATTTGATGAACAAAGACTAGAATTAATGCCAGTACAAAATATCTATCCTTTGCAAACAATTATTGATATTTTTAGAGAATATAACAGCTATTTTAGCAATCACAGAAAATTAACTATTGAGTATTTAATGCTTAAAGATACTAATATTTCTCCATCACATGCTAATGAATTAGCTAAAATCGCACTGCAGATAAACGCTAGAGTAAATTTAATACCATATAATCCTCATCCATATAGTGAATATAAAACTCCTTCTACTCAACAAATGCTGCAATTTCAGCAATTATTGAAATCTAAAAAAGTATTAGCTACTATACGAAAATCTAAAGGGAATGAAATACAAGCTGCTTGTGGTAATTTATCAGCAAAACATAAAAATATATAATTATTTTTTATCAAAATATTGCTCTAAAAAATTATATAAGTCTTCGCCTCTAAGATTTTTAGCAATAATAATGTGATTTTTATCAAGTAAGAAATTATAAGGCACTACACCGACGCCGTATAAATTGGCAGCTTCTGAATTCCAATATTTCAAATCGCTAACATGATACCATGTTAGCTTGTCAGTATTAATAGCATTTATCCAAGATTGTTTGTCTTTATCAAGAGATACTGCGAAAATTTCAAATCCTTTTGGATGAAATGTTTGATATGCTTTCACTACATATGGATTCTCTTTTCTACAAGGACCACACCAGCTAGCCCAAAAGTCTACTAATATTAATTCACCTTTGACTGAATATAAATCTAGTGAATCACCATTGGGGGTAGGTAATTTAATATTTGGAGCCTTAGACCCTATGCTTGTTTTTAATAAAGCTTGAGTTTTTTTATGAAAATTTAAAACTCCAGGATGATTAGGGTAATTTTTCATCAATGCACTATCTACTAATTTATATGTATCAGCGAAACCATTATCTATATTTAACCTTTCTATAAAAAATAAATTTACTAAACTGCCAGCATTACTTCTAATGACGTTATTCAAATAAACATTTTTGGCATTATTCATATTCATATATTCTCTACCTACCCTATCTTTAGTCTCTTGATCTAAAGCAGCATTGAATAATCTCTGCAAACTATCAATTTGTCTTTGAATATTAGATAATACCCACTCTACTTCATAAATTGTTTTAGTAGTAGCTGAACCTTCTATGCTAGGCTGGTATCCAAGCTGTTGGGGATTTAACAATAAATGAACCTTTTCACCAGGTTTCAGAACTAAAGCTAAAAAATTATTTCTATTATTAAAATACAATTTATAAATCTCCTCTGGACTATTTTGCTCTATTGCAATATAGAATGAATCAGCATTTATAATAGGTGCATTTACAGAAAAGACCCCAGGATTTAAATAATTAGATAATGTGATCTGAGTAAATGTGGTAGGAAATAATAATTTCCCATATATTTCAATTTTTTGCTGACTAAATGCCAATGTAGGTAAAAATATTAAACCAAAGAAGAATAACTTTGATATTTTTTTCATTTTTTTTAAATTCAAAATTACATAAAGAAATTTAATTAATAAATATTATTATTTTGCAAATTTTATTTCATTTAAGATTCTTTGGGCATTTGCATATTTATCTATGATAAATAGCATATATCTAACATCTAGCATTATATTGCGACATCTGCTCTCGTCGAAATAAAAGTCGCTCATAGTACCTTCCCACACTCTATCGTAATTTAGCCCAATGAGTTCCCCTTTACCATTAAAGACTGGGCTACCACTATTACCACCAGTAGTATGAGTAGTACTTATAAAAGCTATAGGTAACTCTCCTTTAGTATTAGTATATGAACCGAAATCTCTAGCTTCATAGAGACTAAGTAGCTTGCTGTCTATTTTATAATCTTCAGCTTCGCCCCATAAGGCCTTTTCCACCATTCCATCAAGAGTAGTATAATGTAGATATGTCACAGCATCTGCTGGATGATAAGGTTTCACATTACCATATGCTATTCTCATAGTGCTATTAGCATCATAATAATATTTATCAATTGGTAAATAATAGCTCTGTAACATAGTATATATGCGATATAAACTATCTAATTTATTACTATAATATTCTTCCATTGGCCATATTTCTTTAGTATACCAATCTAGTAACTGACTTGTCAATAAATATAAAGGATCCTTTTGAATATTTTTGGTAGTAATTTTATTTTTATAACATAATTCGGGTATTATATCAATATTAATAAACATGGATTTTTCTAAATTTTTAGTAGCTATTTCTTTAGTTTTTATTAAATTATCAGGTAAATATTGAGATAAGCTATCTAAATATTTAAACGTAGCTATAAATATATCCTGTTCTAATTTCAAATTATTATTTTTTAAAAAATTATTTACTTGGTAGCAAAATTTATTTTGCCATATTTCAATGGAACTTTTTTGTATATCTCTAATGTCATATATAGTACGCTGAATAAATCTAGTAATTTCATTTGAAAAAAATGCTTCATATAGTACTCTATCTGCGTATTCATAGACAAAAGCTAACTGATGGTAGTGGTAAATAGTATCTAACAGATTAGAATATTTGTTTAAAGAGTCTATACTTTTGAGCCAATTAACAAATTCTTGTTCTTGATGATATCTTTTATTGATAGCATTAGTAGCATTAATGCCGATAGTTTCCCCTTGCATTTTTTTCCAGTAGTTAGCTATACCTGCCCTCTTATTAGCATACATTAGCCTAATGGTATCATTATTTCTAGAGGCACTTTCTATAATATTTAATTTATTTGTCCTAATATCTATAGCGATAGGATTTATTTTATTTAAATTCAGATCTATACCATTAGAAACCATAAAATGAGTTGTAGATCCAGGAAAGCCATAAACAAAAATAAAATCATCTTTTTCTATACCGTTTTTTGATATAGGAGCCACATATTTAGGTTTATATGGTACATTATTTTCTGAATAGTTTGCTGGTTCATTGTTTTGATCCACATAAACACGAAAAATAGAAAAGTCTCCAGTATGCCTAGGCCATACCCAATTATCAGTATCACCACCGAAATTACCTATAAAAAGTGGTGGAGCTGCTACGAAGCGTATATCATTGAATACTTCATAAATCAATAAATAATAAGCATTACCATAGTTAAACTCTCTAACTACAGCATTAATGTATGATTTTGTTTTATTCTCAGCAGCAATATCTTTACTTAATTTTTCCACAATCTCTTTTCTTTGCTTCTCTGTAGCATTAGCCGGTATTTGTGATAATATATCATTAGTTACATCTCTCATACTTACTAATCTAGAAATAGTAAGCCCTGATATAGGAATTTCTTCTTTAAAGTCTTGAGACCAATATCCATTAGTAAGATAATCATCATTTACAGTACTAACACTAGCAATAGATCCATAACCACAATGATGATTTGTTAATATCAAACCTTGTTCACTTACAATAACACCAGTGCAACCTCTACCAAATAATACTACAGCATCTTTTAAACTAGAATTATTAATACTATATATCTCATCAGATGTTAATTGCAAGCCTCTAGTAACCATTTCATTATATTGAGCATCCAGAAGTACTGGCAGCCACATACCCTCATCAGCAAATAAATTTTTACTAATCAAAATACTTAAAACACTAACTAAAACCCAAAATTTTTTCATAATAAAATAATTTTTAACATAATTTATGAGCAAAAATAATAAAAGATAATAACAAGAATAAAAATTAATTTTTGATAAAACTTATAAAAAAGACAAAATTAAATTTTAATTAATCGTTTAAATAGTAATTTATTACTAAAAATCGTGAAGGCAAAAGGGTTATTTTTTAGGGTAAAAGCGAACTAAAAATTAACAGTTACAACTGTTTAACTTTTAGTATTAAATCAATATTTTAACTTCATCAATCTCAAATACCGCTCCCATGCCCATCTATCGTGAGAT
>LUZL01000116.1 GCA_001603615.1 Bacteroidales bacterium Bact_20
CAGAATCATCTAATAAATAAAAAGCAATAGAAGGAGTAGGCAATAATATCATTTTATTTAGTTCTTCTGCTATGCGTTCAGGAGCTATGATAGATATACGTTCTTTATTATCTTTTATGCCTTGCCAAGTGTTTTGTTCAATTTTAAAATTTAATTTACTAGCAAATCTAATAGCTCTGAGCATACGTAGTGGATCATCAGAAAAGGTAATATTAGGATCATTAGGAGTTCTAATGATACGTTTTTGTAAATCTTCATAACCATGGAATGGATCCCATAATTTGCCAAATTCAGGATATATTTCTAATGCAATAGCATTAATAGTAAAATCTCTACGTAGAAAATCATAATGCAAGCTTGTAGGTTGTACCTCTGGATTTCTACTATCTTGATTATAGCTTTCTTTTCTGGCAGAGGTTATTTCCCATTCTATCCCTTTATATATGAAATGAGCAGCTAAAAAACGTTTAAAAAATACTAAATTGTTAATTTGTAGTTTATCACAGATATATTCAGCTAATTTTTGCCAATCACCTTGTATCACTATATCTATATCATTTGTTTCTATTGCGAGCAAAGAATCTCTAATAGCACCACCTACCACTAGGGCTTTATTATTATTTTCTTTACAAAATTCTTGCACCAATTTAATTACCTCATAGTTGTTTAAATTAGATGCTATAGTCTCAAAAGTAATCATGTTATAATTTTATAATTTTTTAAAATATTTATTCTATAAATGTATTGTTCCACTCATAAATTTATTCATCTATATCTTTTTGCCATCTAATTATTTTACCATTTTTGCAAAAAGCGTAGCAAGGTAAACTATCTGGCATGTCACATTCTATCTTGTCTTCTTGTATTAATAGTATTTCGTCACTATCTATAGATACATAGTCTACTCCCGACTTAGCAGTCCATAATTTCATATCTTTCACATATATGTAACCAGTATAATAACGAGGGATAAATTTCCCCATTTTGTAATGATGATCAAAATTAAGTTCTTCTATGAAATCAACTGGACGTGCAGGACGTCTAAGGATATTTACATTAGATTTTGCTCTAGTGATAGCAGTATATAACCATCTATTTACAAAATCTGAAGGTTGTCTAGAGTGATATAGCATAGATTCGGTAACTATGGATACTTCGCTCCATTCACCACCTTGAGCTTTGTGACAAGTAATAGCATAAGCATATTTTAATCTTAAAGCATTCAGAAAAGGATCATTTTGTAGTCTAAACATTAATAATTTTTTATTACTGAGTAATTCTGGATTTTCTTTTTGAATTTTTTCAAAGATATAGCTTAAAATTAGCTGCTCATCCTGAAAAGTATATGTGAAATTAGGTTCTAAAGTATTTTCTAAGACCATACATTTCATTTCATCCTCTATATCTTCGCCATATTTTAGTTTTACTTTTCTAAATCTCAGATGTTCTATTTTTTTACATTCTTCTTCTACATTAATTATTTGTACTATTTCACCATTCATCAGGTCATATAAATAGTTATTTCTAGTAACCATTACATATTCATTTTTATTTAATAGCTTATTATTATTTTTTATAAGGGTAGATCTGATTTTTTTATTTAGCGTAGAGACAACATTATTTGTATAAGCTATCATGATTATAGGGTAAGTAGGATCCCTTTTGAGAGCTGAAATATGATAATTTAATAAATCTTCTGGATTATCATATACTGTTACATCACTATTTTCTTCTATATTTATATTTGCTTGATTATTAGATATCAGATTATCTCTAATTTGATATGCTAATTGATAAATGCCAGAAAACTTAGAAAATCTAACTGGCTCTAGTAATTCTATGTACTGCACAGGATAGAAATATTTCATCTCAAAAAGGTCGGGATCTAATGCTATAGTTTTAGTTTCATTGATAGGTGGTAGCTGGTATGTATCTCCAACGAAAACTATTTTTGCCTTTGAGCCGAATGTCAATATATCATCCATTAAATTACCACTGCCGAAAATCACATTATCATCTTCTGGATTCAGAGAGCTAATCATAGAACTCTCATCTATGAATATGATAGAATATGGATCTGTGATAGATTCAGCTATTTTGTAATAAAATCTTACGCTATTTCTAGATACTTCAGATTTATTGTCATCTAGAGTATATATTAATTTATGTATAGTACTAGCTGGGTATCTACATCTATTTTCTAGCATTCTAGCTGCTCTACCAGTAGTAGCTGTTAAAAAAATACTTATTTTTTTCTTTGGTAAACCAATATCTAATGGTCTGCCCTCTGATATGCTATCATTTATATATGATATTATGCTAACTAATGCTTCTACAATAGTTGTTTTTCCTGTGCCAGCAGCTCCAGTCAACATATAAATATGATTATCTTTGCTAGTAGGTGCTAAAAAACCTGATAATAATTTAATAAAAGCAGACTGCTGATCTTGAGTAGGAGATTTTATGACACTATTTAGTAATACATCTATTTGTCTAGCAATATCACTCACAACAATACTTTTTTAAAAAATTCAAATTTACAAATTATTTTGTTTATGAAAACATGGATTAGAAATAAAAAATTAATTGAAATATTTTTATATTAGCCCTTTTGACTTATTTTTATTAATTTCTTAATATCTAGTATTTCAATTTCTTTACCACTAATTCTGATAATATCATCTCTATTTAAAGCACGTAATGATTTAATAACATTCTCTTTTGAGCAACCAGCAAATTCTGCCAATTCTTGTCTAGATATAGATAAAGTAAAAGTATTACTATGATATATATTTCTTGCTAAAAATAATAAAATATCTGCAATTCGTCCATTTATTTGTTTATGAGCTAAGCTGATAACATTATATATAGAATTTCTAAACATATCAGTAGAAAGTTTAGTTAAACTGATAAGAAAATTTTTATTTTTCATAGCCAAAACTTTAACTTTATTCAAATCTATCTGACATCCCATACTATCCTCTATAGCAATAATAGAGAATAGATTAATGTCGTCATTTAATACATTGGCTAATCCTAATAATGATGGAGCACTGACAATAGTTAATATAAAGTTTTTATCATTACTATCTACATAGTTAAATTTTACTATGCCCTTTTGTAGAAATACTAAAAAGGGAGATTTTTCACCTTGTTGAAATATCACTTCGCCTTTTTGATATGTTTTTTGTATAGTACTTTCATATAAAAAATTGAAATCTTCCTCACTCATTGACTGTAAGCAGATAGATTTAAAAAGACAATCAGAGCATATTTCTAGTGGTGCTTTTCTATTATTATTCATATTTCTAAATATAAATTATACAAAAATACAAAAAATCGTTTAAATAATTTTTTTTATGTAATCAAATATACTCTTTTATTTAGTTTTTTACTAATATTGTCAGGTATTAAAAATTTGTTTAATATTTCAATAAATTTATTTTATTAAAAATTCTTTGTAGTCATCAACTATTTTTTGCAATGTAGATTTCAAATTGGTCATTAATTGCTTGTATTGAGCTTCAGAAAGTTTTATTTTCTTTTCTCCATTGTCTGGATATGTCTCTGACACTGGTACAAGTGGGTAATCTTTTGGTGCTTTAGCGCATTCAATGCCATTTAGAATTATTCTACTCTGATTTTTATCTATCAAAAATGTAATATTAAAATTAAATATCCATTCTCCATTCACATCAGATATAGTTTGAGAAGTTTTGCACTTAGCTAAAACTATTATTTTAGTACCTGTGTCGCCACCCACAGCCTCTACAGTTTCTTCTGGCAAATAATTATTTTGTTCAATAAAGGATTTTGTTTTGTTATATATATCTTGTTGCTTTTGCTTAGGCAATGCAATAGTAACATCCCATTGAAAGCCATTTTGAGCAAACGTGAATATACTCAATAATATTAACATGAATGCGAAAGATAACTTTTTCATAAATTTTTTATACAAATTTAAAATATATTTTTATAAATCAATGTTTTGAAACGTTTCATCTGTTTTCTAATAAATAGAGAAACATCATGCTTATCCTTGCTAACATATTTTTAGTTCCAATAAACAGCATTTGAAAAATATCTATTAGAATGAAAATGTGGATTAAAAAAAGCAGGGAATACCAATTTATTTTGGCAATCTATAATTTACGCTTCATTAGTTTTATCGAGTAGCTCTCCAATTTCCTTTGAATATAAGATCTGTTTTTCAAATTTTTTTCGCTGGTTGAATAGCCCAATGGGTCATAATGATCGGCAAGAATGTTGACGGGATTTTCGGACTCAATTGTTTTGGGAGCATCTTTGCTCTTGTGATTTTCAGATTTTGTGGCAACAAGATGTTGCCGATACATCGTTTAGTGTTTCCTACAATTACTAATAATTACCTATGGGGTTATTAATTTGGAACAAAAATCAATATTGGCCTATTCCACATTATTACAAAGATTTTTAGCAAAATTTATTATCTAAACGCCTATTTCAATTATTTT
>LUZL01000117.1:0-754 GCA_001603615.1 Bacteroidales bacterium Bact_20
GTAGTAATTTATACATCCATAGGCCAATCACTAGGTCCATATGGTAGCATTCAAAGTGCTATAGAAAAAGCTTATATTACTCAACAAGATTTTGTAAAAAACGAAACCTATAGTGCCCATAAATATGACATTGGAGAGTTTGAGCCAACTATACCTGGTATATTAGCTAAATATCCTAAAGCTGTTTTTTATGGCTTTTTTGGGCCATTTATCTGGCAAGCTGGTAACATAACTATGTTATTAGCTGCAATTGAGAGTCTTGTCCTTTTGATTTTAGTTGTTTATCTATTGTATAAAATTAGATGGCGTTTTTTTAAATTTATTTTTCAAAATGATTTTATCATTTTCGCATTAGTATTTTCATTAATATTTATATTTTTTGTTGGATTATCATCAGCTAATTATGGATCTCTTAGTAGGTATAGGATACCTGCTCTTCCATTATTCTTATCAAGTCTCTTTGCTATTTATAATTACTCTAAACAACAAAAATATTTATAATAGTTAAACTTTTTGGTATAATAATTGCAACATTTCATTCAAAAACGGAGGTCTTATGAAAACCATTAAATTTTTATTATTATTAATTGTGGGAGTAATGATATCAAGCTGTACTATAAATAATTATTATACTCAAAGTCAGCCTTACGATGATGTATATTACAATCCTAATATACATCAATATTCCGATAATAATGTACAAAATCAGACTAATCAGCAAAATAACCAACAGCAAGATTATCAATACCAAGAT
>LUZL01000117.1:780-1651 GCA_001603615.1 Bacteroidales bacterium Bact_20
TATTCTGAAACCTATACAGATAATAATGGTAATACTTATATAACTAATAACTACTATGGAGATTATTATGATTATTCTTATTCATCTCGTATCCGTAGATTCTATTATCCAGAACTAGGATTTGGATATTATGATCCATGGTACACTAATATGTATTGGTATACTTATGATCCTTGGTATTTTGGAGTATCAGTATATTTAACATATCCTTTCTGGCGTCCGGGAATATCCTTTTATTGGGGATATTATCCACATAACTACTATTTAGGATGGTATTATCCATATAATTATGGCTGGGGGTATCCTGGATATTGGCATGGATATAATCATGGCTATTGGGATGGTTTCTGGACTGGATATTATCATGGATTATATGGTACTGAATATTACTATTACAATCCTTTAGATGTTCATTCTGGATCTGTTTATTACGGGCCTAGAGATTATGTGTCCACTTCTACTAGCGGTAGAGCTAATCGCACTATAAATGAAAATCAACCAGTTTTGCCTTTAGATAGAACTGTAGCTACAACTCAACCTTTTGCTGAAAGACTAGAACGTGCTGGTTACAAACCATTAGAGCAAGTAACAGTTAATAAACCTACAGAAAATTTACAAAGACAAAATACTAATACTTCCATACAAAGTGCAGGTACTAATAATAATGATAACCTACAGAAAAAACCATTAGAAAATAATGCTAACCCTGCAACCAATATTACTAATCAAGCAACTAGACAAGAAACTAACATTAATAATCAACAGCAAATTAATAAACCTCTAAATAATCCAACTAATGTTAGTCAACCTACTCAGCAGAGACCGACTACTGAACCTAGCAACACTTCTCAACCTATACAAAGGCAGCAAA
>LUZL01000118.1 GCA_001603615.1 Bacteroidales bacterium Bact_20
CGAATATCAGAATTGGTAAAAGTAGATGAAAATACTAAAGAAGTGTTACTTATAGAATCTAAACAAAAAATAAAATTAGGATCTGAGCCATTATAACACGTAGAAACATCGTAAGTGGATAGACAGTAGAATAACTAACTATAGGAGCATCATTATCTGATAAAGAACTAGCAAAAGCTAATGCTGCTGGATTTGTAACACTACCAATAATCAATCCTATTAGAGTTAAAAAATTAAGTTTAAAAACTAACCTACCAAGAATACCAACTATTAGAATGGGTAAAAAAGTAATAATAGCTCCATAGACTATCCACAAATAACCGCCTTCAACAATCGTTTGTAAAAAATCTTTACCTACACTTATCCCTACTGCAGCTAAAAACATAGCAATGCCAATTTCTCTGATCATAAGATTAGCACTCACAGTGGTGTAAGTAACTATACGATATCTAGTACCGAAATTACTTAATAATATAGCTACTATTAATGAACCACCAGCGAAACCAAGTTTTATAGGTTCTGGTATACCAGGAAATCTAAATGGAATGCTCCCGAGAAGAATTCCTAAAACTATACCTATGAAAATAGCAAATAAATTGGGCTCATTCAATTGTTTGAGAGAGTTTCCCAGAAATTTAGCTACATTATTAATAGCTGACTCAGTACCCACTACACTTATCCTATCTCCAATCTGAAGTGTCAAATGTGGATTAGCTACTAGATCATAACCAGCACGATTTACTCGTGTTACATTGACACCAAAATTGCTCCTTAGTTTAAGCTGACTTATAGTTTTACCATTCACTTTAGAATTAGAAATAATTATTTGTTCAGATAATAATTTCTCATCTAGCTTGTCCCATTGCTCTGTATCCACTTGTATTTTTTCACCTAATAGTGGAGCTATTACATTAAAATTTTGTAAACTAGTAACTATCAATACTTTATCATCTTTATTTAATATTGTTGAAGGTTGAGCTATTTCCATATTATTAGTATCGGAGTGATAAACTCTAGAAATCACAAAATCTCTTTTTATCAGTTTTTTAATATCAATAATGCTTTTGCCAAAAATATTAGGATTAGTAATTTTTAAAGAAAATATTTGAGCTTGATTTTCTTTATTTTTATTATAATTTTCAATATCTGCCGTTTCTTTAGATAAATCTATTTTGAAAATATAACGTAATAAAATGACTACTAAAATCACACCTATGATGCCCAGTGGATAAGCTACTGCATAACCTAAAGCAATAGTAGGATCATATTGTCCTGTCATCTCCAGATAAGTTTGTTGTGCTACCCCCATACTTGGAGTATTAGTCACTGCTCCAGTCATAATGCCAGTCATTGTAGATATAGGTGTGTTAGTGATTTGATGCAAAATAAATGTAATAAAAACACCTAAAACAATTATTAATATTGCTAATAAATTAAATTTTAATCCACTTTTTTTCAATGAAGAAAAGAAATTAGGCCCTACTTGTAATCCTACAAAATAAACAAATAATATTAACCCAAACTCTTTGACAAAACCAGCTATCTGCTCATCTATTCTAAAACCTAAATGCCCAAACACTATACCTATAAATAATACCCAAGTAACACCAAGTGATATTCCAAAAATTTTTATTTTTCCTAAAAATATACCAATAGCTACTACGATAGCAATTATAAATATAGTATGTGCTGTACCTGTACCAAAGAGTAATTCATTGATAAAAGCCATATAAACAAAAAATTATTTTTTGCAAAAGTAATATTTATTTACCAAAATAATGGCTTTATTTTAAATAATCGTTATTAAAAAATCTTCATTCTGCATATTTACATATAATTCAAAAATTAATAACTATAAATTTTATTTTATAATTTTCATATGTTTTCATTTTCTTTTTCTGCAAAAAAATAAAAGTTTCAAAGAAAATTCATCGCTAGGGAAATGATTTGATAAAACGAAACATTTGCCGAAGCAATCAATTATTTACTCCAATAAATGTGAAAAAATTTCACATGCAGCTTTATATGTATATACTCTTTTTTACCTTTAGTTCTCTATTTTATGAAAAAATTGACTTTTATAATTCAATATATTTATTTCAATATTATCCTTGAAATAGAGATATTATAATTTACAACTTATAAAAATAATTAAGTATATAAATTTCCTTACACATAATCTCACCCACATCATCTCCCTCACCCAGTCTCCACCGTCATATAGTCTTCCCATCTGCCACTCACTTAATAACCCCGTCTCCACTTAATCATTTTTTCTAATAAACGAATTTCCTTAAAATTTTAATATTTGTTACCTTTGTATTTTAATATTTTATTATGTCTGGTATTTTGTATCTGATCCCTAGCCCTATTGGAAATATAAGAGATGTAGATTATATCACTAAAGCAGATTTAGAAATTCTTTTACAATTAAAATATTTTTTAGTAGAAGAAGAAAAAACAGCTCGAGCATTTCTTCATTATTGCGGTCATAGTCTTGATAGCAAAATTGTTTTCATAGAATATAATGAACATAATTACAAAAATTATTTTAATAATGATTGGTTAAAATATCTAAAAGCTGGCAATAATATCGGACTAATATCTGAAGCTGGCACACCATGTATAGCTGATCCAGGTAGTGAAATAGTTCTAACTGCTCATTTAAATAATATAGAAGTAAAGCCATTTGTAATGCCATCATCTATACTTTTAGCATTAATGTCAAGCGGATTAAATGGACAGAGATTTACTTTTCATGGTTACCTAAATAAAAATATAGATAAACTAAAAGGACAGATTAAATATTTCGAAAAAGAAAGTAAGAAAAATTTTTCTACACAAATCTTTATGGATACACCATATAGATCTCAAAAAACTTTTGAAACATTAATAAATACACTATACGATAATACCCTATTATGTGTAGCTGCTGAGCTATCTACTGCTAATCAATTTATAAAAACTAAACAAGTGAAAGCATGGAAAAAGACTAAAATAAACTTGGATAAAAAACGATGTATTTTTTTGTTTATATCATCTAATCATTAAAGTATAATCAGTAAAAATAATAG
>LUZL01000119.1 GCA_001603615.1 Bacteroidales bacterium Bact_20
GAAGTAGTAGGGCAGGAGGTGATAGTAAAAACTTTAAAAAACGCTATTAAAACTAATCAATTAGGACAAGCTTTCTTATTTACTGGTCCTAGAGGTATAGGCAAAACTACTACTGCTCGTATTTTCGCAAAAACTATAAATTGCGAAAATATATCTCCTGATGGTGAAGCTTGTAATGAATGTCCATCGTGTATTTCGTTTAATCAAAATAATTCTTACAATATTTATGAATTAGATGCTGCCTCTAATAATAAAGTAGATGACATTAGAGCCTTGATAGATCAGGTAAATATTCCTCCACAAGTAGGTAAATATAAAGTTTATATTATAGATGAAGTGCATATGTTGTCTGATAGTGCTTTTAATGCATTTTTAAAAACTTTAGAAGAGCCTCCTTCATATGCTAAATTTATTTTAGCTACTACTGAACGACATAAGATTTTGCCAACTATACTAAGTCGTTGTCAAATTTATAATTTCAAAAGAATATCAAACGAAGATATAGTAAAACATCTAGAAAAAATTGCTAAGGAAGAAAATATATCTTACGAAATAGAAGCTCTACATGTAATAGCAGAAAATAGTGATGGAGCTCTGCGTGACGCATTGAGTATGTTTGACCAATTAGCTTCATTTGGTGAAGGTAAAATTTCTTACAGTACTGCCATAGAAAACCTCAATGTGGTAGATTATGATCTATATTTCCAACTAACGGATAATTTACTTAAAGGAGATTTATCTAAAAGCCTTATGCTTGTTGACCAAATCATTTCTAATGGTTTTGAACCTATTCATATTATCAAAGGATTAGCAGAGCACATAAGAAATTTGCTATTCACTTCTATGAATACCACTATAGATCTTTTAGAAATTAGTGAAGCTCATAAACAAAAATTGGTGAGTCAGGTGAAATATTGCTCTTATGATTTCTTGTCTAATGTCCTTAAAATTTTATCTGATGCCGATGTGTCATATATGAATACACAAAATAAAAGATTACTCTTAGAGGTTTCTCTTCTCAAAATTATTGATAGTATTAAAAAACCAAATAATGATAAAGCTGCTGCTATTGCTACTAATACATTAAATTTAGACCCTAATAAAAATGCTACTAATGCAGACAATATAGCTAAAACTAATCCAGTTGTGAATACTAATATCACTCATAAAATTAATAATCCAGCTAAGTCAGTTAATGGCATTAGTAATTCTAAAATTGTTAATTCTTTTAGTATAAAAGAAAAAATTAATGAGTATAATACTAATCTAGAAAATAAAAAAGAACTTAACGAAGAAAATATAAAAGAATTAATAAAAAATCTTGCTAATGACAATGCAACTACATCTCCAGTATTTTCTAGTATTTTAGCTAATTTAAATCTAAGTTTTTCTGATAACATTCTTACTTTAAATGTAAATAATATTATAGATGCAGAGACTTTAAAAAAGAATTTAATTCTTATAAAACAATATCTAGCTCAAAACTTAGCAGAGAATGGATATGAAATCAAAATAAATGTTTTAAATAATGTAGAAAATACTTATAAACAAGTCAAAAAAGAGCCATCTATTACTGCAGAAAATAAAAACATACCTAATGAAAAAGATGATGAGTATTTTTTTGAGCAATTACAAAATATTTATCCTTCATTAAAATTATTAAATGAAAAATTCAATTTACAAACGATTAAACCAAATAAAATATGAAAAGACAAAGTAAAAAATTTTTATTAACCTTATTATTAATCTTTGGCATAGGGCAGATATTTGCTCAAGTCGGCAATTATAAATATGTAACTGTACCAAATGATCCAATGAATACTAGAATATATACATTGGGTAATGGATTAAAAGTGTTTATGACTGTTTATCAAGCAGAGCCTAGGATACAGACATATGTCGTCGTAGCTTCTGGATCTAAATGTGATCCATCAGAGACTACAGGATTAGCTCATTATTTCGAGCATATGATGTTTAAAGGTACCCCCAATTATGGTACTACAAATTGGTATGCAGAAAAACCTTTACTAGATCAGATAGCAGAATTATTCGAGAAATATAGAACATTGACTGATGAAAAGGAACGTAAAGCTCTTTACAAAACTATAGATAGCATCTCTTATGAAGCATCTAAATATTTCATAGCTAATGAATATGATAAAATGATGAGTTTCATCGGTGCTACAGGTACAAATGCATTTACTTCTTATGATCTCACAGCATATCAAGAAAATATACCTAGTAATCAATTAGAAAATTGGGCAAGGATACAAGCTGATAGATTTATGCAACCTGTACTTCGTGGTTTCCATACTGAGTTAGAAACTATATATGAAGAAAAAAATATGACACTCACTAATGATTCTCGCAAGGTCTTTGATGCTATGTTTGAGTCATTATTTGCAGTACATCCTTATCGTGTACCTGTGATAGGCTATGCTGAGCATATCAAAAATCCTTCTATGCGTAATATTATGAATTTCCATCACGATTATTACGTAGCTAATAATATGGCTATAGCTATTTCTGGTGATTTCAATCCCGATGAAGCTATTAAAATCATTGATAATTATTTCGGCCAATTACCATCACGCCCATTACCATCATTAAATATCTCTGAGGAGAAACCTATTACAGCTCCTATTGTAAAAGAAGTTTTAGGACCAGATGCAGAGAATTTACTTATCGGTTATCGTCTACCAGCTGCTGCACAGGTAGAGCTGCCAATATTAGAAATTTTTGATAGAATATTAAGTAATAGCGTAGCAGGCTTGATAGATATAGATTTAGTTAAAAAACAGAAAGTTTTGAGAGCTAGCTCAGGTTCATATACTCTAAAAGATTATAGTGTTTATTTCCTCTCAGGTAAACCTAAAGAAGGACAAT